>JADEXV010000067.1 GCA_015206945.1 Nostocales cyanobacterium LEGE 12452
TACAGTTAACAAGAAATATTCTTGATATGTCAATCCTTATAGTACTTTTAACAGATTATTGATACATTTTTTGGCATTGTTTGATATCTATATCTTAATAATTTGGCATAACAAGTACTGAAGAGCCTTAATGATTGCAACACAAAAATAGAAAAGCCTCCCATTGTGGGAGGCTGAAAAGTTAGCGGAGAAAACTTGTTAAACTACGGTGTAACTACACCAATCGCTCCTCCTAATGCAGAGAAAATGGCGGAGACGAATGCTGTGGCAAATAGCCACCACGCTGCTGAAGCTGCGGCTTTGCGGGTTTCTTCTGCTTGCCGCTGTGCTTGATGCTTAACCTGTTCTAGACGGCGTTGAGCTTCGTGCTGTATGCGTTCTGCACGTTGCAATACTGTGTTGCGTGCCCGTTCAATTTGGTCGATGATCCGGTTGGCATCTTCTTCGGAGATATCCTCACGAGAACTCATAATTGCCACTAGAGTATCACGGTCAAAGGAGGACAAGCGATCGCGCAGGGCATCAAATCCCGCTTGGGGATCGTCAAAAACTGTGCGAATCTCGCGCTTAATACTATCATAGTTAAGTTCTGGGCGATCCAGGGAGTTGAGATAGTTACGAATGCGGGCAAAAACCCCGTCGATTGCATCTTGAATGCCCCGTTGGATGTTCCGCACTTGTTCGACAAATTGATCCCTTACGGACACCATATTATCGGCAATCCGTGCGGCTTCTTCATCAGAAATATCTTCCCGAATTTTCAGCAGAGCAATGATGGTATCACGGTCAAAGTGGGAAAGGCGATCGCCAAAACTTTCCACCCCAACTCGCGGATCGTGCAACAATAATTGCAAGTCGCGTTTGATACCTTCAGGATTGAGTTCTTCTTTGCCAGTTTGGCGCAGATACTCTTCCAGATAAGTTTTGAATGTTTCTGCTCTTTGTTGTGTACGGCTAGCTAGGCGACGAGGCGCACGCACAAAGTTACGAATCGAATTCTGGGTGGAATCAATGATTTCATTGACTTGTTCTTCACTCAAGTCTTGGCGTTGACTGAGTAATTTCACCAGTGTATCTCTGTCTACCTTCGACAAGCGACGACGCAGTGCGACGGCTCCCTCTTTGGGATTTTCGAACAATTTGGTCAAATCTCGCTGAATACCTTCTGGATTCAGTTCTTGTTTGCCAGTATTTCGGAGATAATCTGCGATCGTTGTTGTCACAGAGTCGTATTGCTCTTTAGCTTTATCGACTACAGCTTGGGGTGTGTGGCGAATATTATGCCAAGACTCTTCAGTAGCATTGATGATTTGATTAACTTGATCTTCACTCAAATCTTGCCGTTGACTCAACAATTGCACTAAGGTATCACGGTCAAAGCGAGACAAGCGCGCCCGAATTGAGCTAATTCCAGCTTGAGGATCTTCCAGTAGCTTTTTGAAGTCGGCACGGATGGCATCAGGATTCAGTTCTGATTTGCCTGTGTTACGCAGATATGATTCTACATTCAGCCACAGGGTTTCTGCTTGATATTGTGCTTGTTCTGCTAATCCTTTGGATTCTACCAAGACGCGATCGCGTTGTTTTTCTAACTCATCGACAATGCTATCTACTTCATATAACTGGACATCATTACGCTGTAGCAATATCTGCCGAATTTCTTGGCGGTCAAGGTGCGCTAGCCGCAATGTCAGGGTTTCATAATCTGCCTCTGAGTCTTCCAACAGAGGTTTAAAATTCTGCTCAATGCCTTCGGGTGTCAAATCTGCCTTGGGAGTAACCAGCAGATAACTTTCTACTGCGCGTTGCAAGTCTTGAACTATATCTCTTTCTTCAATAGCTCTGACTGTTATTAGCACTTCTTGGCGGACAGTTTCTAGCTGATTTGCAATGCGTTGAATTTGGCCTTGAGTAAGCAATCCCCGTTGTTGCAACATTTTGACGAAATCATTGCGGGATAGTCGTTCTAGTTCCCGACGGACGATTCCAGGATCAGCTGCTGGGTCGTAGATGACATCATGAAATTCTTGGGCAATTCTTTCTGGACTCAGTTGCCAAGCATAAGTATTGTACAGGTAGTTTTCGACATCAGCCCGAATTGGGCTATAGGGTTGTGATGGTGTTGGCAAGCCTAACTTATCTGCTTGTTCGGTGACTTTATCTTTAGCGCTAGTGAGACTACCTAAGATTTTTTCCACATCCAAATCAGACAAATCTGTGCGTCCCAACACAATGCCGGTTAAGGCAGATAGTCCTTGCTGGAGTGTACTTTGAATTGGCCCGGTAGCTGCCTTTTGGTCAGATTCTTTGGAGCTACTCTTTTCTGCTAATAACCGTTCCAGCTTGGCGTTGAGTTCATCTGTTTTGCTTTGTCCTGGTGGAAGTGATTTCAGATAATCCATCAACTCACCCAAACGGTCTTCGGTGGGTGGTTGCTGACTTACCACTTGTTGCCAAACTTTATACAAGGTATCAGCAATGCGGTTAACATCTTTTTTGGAAAGATCGGTGCGGCTGCTGACTAACTCGATAAACTTTTGGCGGTCGATGTTGCGGATATCTGGAGTCCCCGCGATCGCTTTTAATTGGGGATCGTTGAGTAAATTTTCAAAATCACTCCGAATCTTTGACACATCGAGTTCTGGAGGACGGATCTTTTCTAAGTAATCTTCAATGTTTTCCCGGATACTCACGGGGTCGATGGCGCTTCCTAGTTCTCGACGGACAGCGGCGGCAGCGGCTTCGGCTGTGGCTACCACTTGATTATTCACAGCTTTAGCGCCTAGTGCGGCGGTAGCAGTCCCCATAATTGCCTGAAACCCAGATGTTGCCGTATTGACAACTGAGCCAATTAAGGAGCCGACTGTGGTGGAACTTACCCAAACTAGGAGCAAAAAGTAAGCACCCCAAATCACCAAACCGAGAGTCGCTCCCAATCCTCGGTCTGAGATCACAAGGCTCAATTTTACTGCTAAATAAGAAGCGATTAATAAGGCGATCGTTACAGTAAATAATGTCCAAATACCTACTGCTGTGCCGATTTTGCGAATGCTGCCGCCCAAACTTCCAACTTCCCCATTATCTGAATCCGAATCAGATGAGTGCCCCAGGTAGGAAATACCGGCTGCAAGGGAGAGATTAGTTAGAACTAATTGGAAAGCAAAGGCTAGAATCACACCGGAGATTAAAGCTACAAAAAACCGCGGCCCAGAAATGAGAGCCGAGGCCTGTGCTGGTGTGACATTTGAGGGTTCTACTTGAACCTGTGCAAACCATAATAGTGGTTTATAGAGTCCCACCATGATTTCCGTACTTTGGAACATTGTATTTCCTTCTACCTACTAAGTTTAAATTTGGGGGAATTAAGAATTTCTTGAGAAGCAACTCTTAGTATTTATGTTTCTACCTATGGCAATACCTAACTCTTTAGATCAGAATCGTGGAATTTAGCTGTTTAAAGCATCTCTCTAAAGGTTGAAAAGTGTATCCAGCGGAAGATATAACTTTTATTATCTCTCGGTGTGAATCTTCATCAAATTGCCACTTGCTATTAATTATGCTAGCTAATTTTTAATTTTTAATTGCTTATTTGTAGCGATTGATTCTGTTTAAATTCTAGTTCGCTTGTAAAAAATTTACATTTATTTACATATTTATTTTTAGTCACCCTCTCAAGGTGGATTTGCCTAAAAAAATACATTTCTGATAATCGTCCAGAAGAAGTGCCTGTGGTTTGTACCCATAGACAGAAATAAGTCTAGTTATAAACAGCTACATTAAAGTTAACAAATGAATAGTTGATGTTTGTGACGTTTTACGCATAGTTGGCTACTAGAACATTAAACACCTGAAAAATTACTAGATATTGGAGAAAAAAAATGGCAACTCAAGAAACTCGTCCTTCTACTGATTTACCACCTGTTGCAGCAGAATACAACGGCGTAGATCGTAATGCATTTCTGTTTGGCTGGACACCTCAAGCCGAAATCTGGAATGGTCGCTTGGCAGCAATTGGTTTTCTAGCCTATTTACTTTGGGATTTGGCTGGTTATAGCGTCTTACGGGATGTGCTACACCTAATCGGATATTAGCAATAGGTGAGGATTGATAAGTAATTGGGTATAAATAAAGATAATACCCATAAACCCGGCTTCTCAACATAAGTCGGGGATTTATCTCCTCAGCATTTTATATTTAATTAGGTTGACCAAATAATTACTAATTCGTAATTTTTAATTCGTAATTTCCGAAGTTACAAGTTCTTGTCATAATCTTTGATTTTGTGGTCTGCACGACATTCACGAACTGGCTACCACTACACTATCACTGATAAGTCCAAGAGCTACTACTGATTGGAATTACAAGTTATCAATTACGAATTAGTTTGATCCTTTGCTATCTAAAGCAAAAAGCGAACTAACACGTAAAAAGCCGAAGCTACCAGTTGTAATATCATCACTGGAATACCGTAGTGTAAAAAAGTTTTAAATGAGATGCGGCGTCCATGCTGCTCAGAAATTCCGGCAGCTACGATATTAGATGATGCTCCTACTAGTGTGCCATTACCTCCCAAAGTTGCACCAAACATCATTGCATAAAACAGTGGTAATACTTCTGGCGGAAACTGTCCTTGAAAGTCTTGTGCTAAAACTTCTGCGGGTGCTAATCCGACAGTAACAACATATTGTTTGAGTAATGGTACCATCCCCACCACTAAAGGAATATTAGGCACTACGCTAGATAATATCCCCACAGAAAATAATAAAACTAGGGAACCCAAGATAATATTTTTTCCTAAAATTACTGCTAATACTCCTGATAAACTATTAATTACACCTGTTTTTTCTAGCCCTCCAATCAGCACAAAAATACTCATAAAAAATATTAATGTACTCCAGTCTACATCCCGCAAAATATTGTTAACTGAATCGATTTTGCTATGGTGAGATAAAAGCAAAGCTAAAGCTGCTCCTAACAAAGCTGCGGCAGCAGGCGAGACTGGAACTGGTAAAGTTTCTCCAATAACAAAAAATAGCAAGACGAAAAAAACAATAACTGCACCGACGCTTAAAGCTCGTGGGTGATTTATTTCTGGGTGTGGCAGTTCTTCAAGATTATCTAACTGTGTATTCCAAATTTTGCGGAATAAAAACGGTAGTGTTGCAATCACTATGACAATAGCAATTACTCCCCCTAAACTCAACTTCAATAAATAATCTGTAAAGCTGATATTTACAGCATCTCCAACAATAAATGTAGCTGGATCTCCAACTAATGTCAGGAGTCCGGCACTATTAGCAACAAACACCATTAAAATCAACAAGGGTACAAAATTTATCCCAACTTCCTGCGCCATTGGTGGAATTAAAGGTGCTAGTAACATTACTGTTGTGGCATTCGGCAATACTGCACAGATGGGCGTAACAATAGCCACAATACCCAGTAATAGACGCTTGCCTTGTCCTTTAGCTATGAGTACTATTTGAGTAGCTAAATAATCAAATATCTTGGTAGGCTCAAAAGCCCGCACTAACACCATAACTCCAAAGAATAAACCGAGTGTTCCATGACTATTGCCGATGTAACCAACAGCTTCTTGTAAAGTCATCACGTTGGTAAAAACTAATAACAATGCTCCCAATAATGCCGCAATGGTCAGATGTACCCATTCTGTCATTACTAAGATAATGACGCTTATAAATGTAACCACACTGAGGATTGCTTGCCAGCTTTCCACACCCTACCTCCCTAAGTTTTTTTAGTAGCGAAAAAAGCCACCTAGTTGTAGGTGACTTCTCTATCATTACAATTAGATAAAAATTACTGAAATTCTTAACAGTGATTATTCATCAATACAACTAGGAATACCCAAAACGGCGCAGGGGAAATTAGAACCTAGTGCCTCAATCATCGGATGATTAACAGAGTTGCAACCGAGAAGCAGAATATCAGCAGCTTCTGATTCAACAACTTTGGTAAGTTCTGTAGCAATGGAGCCAAACCGCAAATGAGATTTGAAAGAACCCTGCCATTCTTCAGCCAGACTTCGAGCTTGCCAGAGAATTATATCTGCTTGTTGTAGGGGAGCGATCGCTGTCTGTAATTTTGGTTGAGTTAATACCTGTGTGCCAGACTTTGATACTTCACTGATTTGACACTCCAATGAAGGCTGTTGTTGTGGAAAAGTCAAGATATTTGGATACTGACTACTTTGATTATCTTCTATTACATAAACGGCTTGAACTGTAACTTCTGCATTAGTGGCTAAACGCGTTTGATGGGCAATCCAAAAGGCAATATCTAATGCTGTATGACTTTCAGGAGATGCGTCATAACCAACAATTAGATCAACTGCTTTTGAGCTTTGAGGTTTTTTAGAAAGAGGTTTTTTTGGTTCTGGCAACAGTACCATTTGTTCAATTAAGTCATCTCGACCTGTGGCACTTTGCAGACGCGCTAACATTGGCTTAATTTGCACAGCTTTACTTCTCCCAATGAAATGAATTAGTAATGAGAAGCAGGGGGACAAATTTTGGATTTTGGATTTCGGCTTACCTCGGCTCCCTTCTCTACGAGAGGCTGCGCCAACAACTGCGCCCTTGGACTACGCTCAGGACAGGCTCAGGGCAAGCAGCTCGGCACAAGTCGCTCAGTCGAACGATTTTGGATTGAGTGAGGATAACCAAAATTTCAAATCTTAAATCAGTCAAGGAAACCCCAATAATAACTGTATTACAGCCAAAGTCTTGGGGGTTCCTTCCATTGCCTACGGAGTTAGCTGACGGGCTAAGACTGGAAGGTGTCTCTCTCTTAGCAGTACTGAGTACTGAGTGCTGAGTGCTGAGTTAATATTAATAATTCCTAACTCTTAACTCCTCACTTTCTCTGAGATACGCCCCAAACATTGGTTCCTCCGTTCCAAATCCAGCTTTCATGAATTTGAATTAGGCTACCCACTAAAAAAAATGATAATCTAATTTACTCGTCTTGGGCAAAATATCGATCGAGGAAATTTAGGGCGTGGTTGCGGAGTTCAAAATACTCTTTTGAGTTTCGCATGGCGGCGCGATCGCGTGGATGCTCAAAAGGAACTTTTAAAATCTCTCCTATACTAGCAGCTGGGCCATTGGTCATCAAGACGATGCGATCGGACATATAAATTGCTTCATCTACATCGTGGGTAATCATCATCACTGCCTGACGATTATTTTCCCAAATATCCAATACCTGCCGTTGTAATTTGCCACGAGTTAGTGCATCTAGCGCCCCAAAAGGTTCATCCATCAGCAACATTTTGGGACGAATTGCTAAAGCTCTGGCAATACCTACTCTTTGTTTCATACCTCCAGAGATTTCATCAGGATATTTGTCAGCCGCCGCCGTCAAGTTTACCATTGCTAAGTGTTGATTTACAATGCTAATTTTTTCAGCCCGATTAGCATTTTTTAGCACTTCATCCACAGCTAACCGGATATTTTCTCTTACGGTTAACCAAGGTAACAGCGAATAGTTCTGAAATACCATCATCCTTTCGGCTCCTGGCTCACGAATTTCTTTTCCATCTAGCCTTACTGAGCCGGAAGTCGCTTTTTCTAAACCCGCTACTATCTTTAGTAGAGTCGATTTTCCACAACCAGAGTGACCAATTACAGAAATATATTCATCTTCACCAATCGTTAGATTAACTCCATCTAAAACGACAAAGTTATCTTTATCAGGTGTCGGATAAGACTTGACTAAATTTTCAATTTCTAAAAATCCAGGACGGGGGAGAACTCCAGTCTGGGTATTAATAGGCAATGAGGTATATTCCATCATCAAATGCTCCCGAAATAATTAAGTCATCAGTCAATATTTGAACTTGGGATTTAAGACATGAAAAAGTTAGTGGGAGCGTTAGCCCTGATGGCAAAACTATTCAGATAGCGCACAGGATCGCTGGGGTCGAAGCCTTTCTTATCTATAAATACTTCTGGTGGTTCAACCTTGTAATCATCCTTGGGACACTCGATGCCCATTTCAGATGCTATCTCCCGATATAAATCTGTTCTCCAGCCAATTTCTGCTAATTTTTCAGCATTTTTGGGGAATTCCTTAATTTGTCCCCACCGTGCTGCTTGTGTCATCATCCAGATACTTCTCGATCTCCATAAGAATGTGGAGTGTTCTCCTGGTTGTTTGGGAAGGTTGTCAGGAATATCAAAGAAAATTGTGGTGTCAGCGGCTTTGATGGTGCGGTCTTTACCGTCAAAGCCGCCATAGTTGTAGTTGCCGAGAATTCCCGGACTTGTAAATTTCGCAATTGGGGCATCTTTCTTTTTAGGTCTAGCACCTGTAAAGGAACGGTCTGTTATCAGTTCGGCTACTTCTTGGCGGTTTTCTACTTTGCTGCAATACTGACACGCTTCAATCATCGCCTTGACTAGAGAACGATAGGTTTTGGGATATTGATCGATGAAAGATTGCATCACCCCCAAAAGCCGATCTGGATGTCCCAACCAGACTTCTTTACCTTGTGCGAAGGTAAAGCCGATGTTTTCATTACCTGTTATTGCCCTTGTATTCCACGGTTCTGCAACCATGTAAGCTTGCATTGCCCCAATCCGCACGTTTGTTACCATTTGTGGGGGCGGAACGATGATGACGCGAAACTCTTTAAGCGGATCAACACCTGCGGCGGCGGATAAGTAACGGATAAAGTATTCGTAAATGGCGGAACTTAATACTACTGCCCAAACTCTGTTTTCTGGCGCTTGCTTGTCAAAGTAGCCTCGGAAATCGCGCCCAAAGGCTTCTAGAGCGCCATCGCCATATTGTTCTTGATACTCGTACCACGGACGCAGCCCAAAGTCCCACATGGCTTTGTTCATCGTCATGGCGTTACCGTGGCGGTGAATGGTCATGGCTGCACACAAGGGGGCATGGCGTGCGCCTTCGGCACCAATTCTGGCGTTGGTGACTGCTCCAGATACCACGGGTGAAGCATCCAAGCGACCAAAAATTAGACCGTCGCGGGAGGTGGCCCAACTGGCTTCGCGGTTGAGTGTAACGTTTAAACCATACTTGTGGAAGAAACCTTTTTTCCAGGCGATCGCAAATGGCGCACAATCATTAACAGGAACGTAACCAACAGTAAGATCGGCTTTTTCTAGATCGCCGCTTTTAACTACTGGTTGAACAGCTAAGGCCTCTTCTGTCAATCCTTTGGCTGATCTATCTCCTGAAATCCCACAGGAGGACAGCGCCATTCCCGCCGTTGTTGCTCCTATTCCCTTAATAATATCTCGTCGAGTCCAGTTAATATCACCCATTCTTGTAGCTCCATTGGTGATGAATTGCTTATGCTCCAGCCGCAAAATCTCGTTAATCTTGCTGTTTTGATAGCAGCCAAATTTTGTTAGTTGGAAGTTTTAGGGCGATGGGTTACTAATTCTTCGATTTTGCCCACGGCATAATCCAGAATTAACCCAGTTACACCAATTACCAACACAGCTAAAAAGACTGAACTCAGGTTTAAGCGACTCCATTCATCCCAGACAAAGAAGCCGATACCAATTCCACCTGTGAGCATTTCCACAGCGACGATTACCAGCCAAGCTATGCCTAGACTAATTCGTAAACCTGTAAAAATATACGGCAAACTTGCAGGCCAAATGATTTTTGTAATTCGTCTCCAACGTGGCATTTCTAGGACTCGTGCCACATCTAAATAATCTTTGGGAACGCTAGAAACTCCTAAAGCGGTATTAATAATTGTCGGCCATAAAGAAGTAATAAAGATTACAAAAATGGCTGAAGGATCTGCCAAATTGAAAATTGCTAAGGCGATGGGTAGCCAAGCTAGGGGCGATACAGGTTTAAAAATTTGAATGATCGGATTAAGCGCTATCATTGCCGGTCTAGACATGCCAATGAGAAACCCCAGAGGAATCGCTACTACCGCACCCAACAAAAAGCCTATTAATACCCGGCGCAGACTTGCTATTAACAACCAGCCAATTCCCAAGTTGCCTGGGCCTCGCTGGTAGAAGGGATTTAAGATGTAGTCTAGATTAGCGATTAGCGCTTCTGGTGGAGTGGGCATCAATTCATGGTTGGCAAGTGCAACAATCCACCACAGCACAATTATTCCCAAAAACCCCAACACAGGTAGAAAGAAGACATCTTTAACGACGACAGGTTTTGCCTTTTTCCAAGCGGCTTGTCCAGCGATCGCGGCGATCGCTGCTAAATTTAATTGAAATATCATTTACAATCTCAACAGATTTAAGTGCAGGTACAAAAAAGCCGAGCAGTACCAGCCTTGGACACTGATGAGATCGGAACATTATAAAAATGCCGTCTCTTCAGTCTCCTCTCAATGCCTACGAAGTTAGCTGACGGGCTAGGGCTGAGAGATGCCCTTCTTTTTAGAGTGCTGAGTACCGAGTGCTGAGTGCTGAGTTAACTCTTCACTTCTCACTCTCAACTCCTCACTTTCTATGAGATACGCCCCACAATTTGGTTCCTCCGCTCCAGCGTTATGCACTGTGACACGCTGAATTAGGCTGACTTACTCTAATGGATACTAAATTATGCACAATATAACATCGATGCTCAGTAAAAGCCATCTATCTTATGATAAATATTGTTTATTTTAATACTTGAAATAAGCATTTTTGACTGGTTATTAGTATAAATACAACCCACCTACTTAGTTATGTTGTGAGTGAACTCCTTGCACAGACAGCTAAACAATATAGTCAAGCCAAGTATTAAAAATGTTACGTACTTAATTAATATTTTTTAATAGAAAATGATATACTGGTAAAATTTTATGCCCGGCTACTTAAGGAGTCAACAAAATAACATATATAATCTATTTCTTTTGGTAGTTGAACTAAATTGTTAAATTTGTTAAAAACCCCCTGCACTCGCTAAACTAATTGGATATGGAAGTTTACTCATCTATCTCCTAGTTGATATTTAACATAATGGATTTTAGTCAAGTACTGGCTGAAAAAACGGATACCATCCTCGATAAATGGATTCTAGCAGTTCGTAAGGATAGACGGATTGAAAGTGCTGATGACCTATCTTACACAGCGGTAAAGGATCACATCCCTGATGTTTTGAAAGCAATGGTGACAGTGCTTTCAAAACATCAAGATAATGATATTCAGTCAATAGTTACTGCCAGTTTTCAACATGGAGCTATTCGAGCCGAACAAGGCTTTGACCCAGCAGAAATTGCCAGAGAATATCATCTGCTGCGAACAGTAATCTTTGATGCTCTACAACCAGATTTATTAGAGGGAATCCCGTCAGAGATAATTCGTTCCATGCGTTTGATTGACGCTATCCTAGACGAAGCGATCGCTCGATGTTTCAAGAGTTATGTTGAGGAACGCTTGCGAGAATTACAGCAGTTGCAAGCATCACTAACGCTCCATAATGAGGAACTTACGCGGTTAATTAGCGCCAATCAAGAGTATCTTTCCCAACTAGCCCACGAATTAAAACATCCTCTAACTTCTATTATTGGTTATTCGGATCTGTTTTTACGCCAACAACGACGAAAGGCTGATATAAAAGAGAACTATACTAATTTAGAACATATTGAGCGGGTACTACGCAATGGTAGACAGTTACTCCATTTAATCAATGATGTATTAGAACTTTCCCGCTATGAGGCAGGACAGATAAAAATCCAATTAGCGCCTACCGATGTGCGGGAATTAATCGGTAATGTGTGTGAAATGTTGGAACCTTTAGCTGCGGGAAAAAATTTACAAATCGTAGTCGATTGCGATCGCATCCCTGAAAAATTAATCACAGATTCTTTTCAATTGCAACAAATTGTTACAAATCTTCTTAGTAATGCGATTCGTTATACAGAGTCTGGGACTATTATCATCATGTGTCAGGTGTTGGAGAAGCAGAGATGGGCGATCGCAGTTTCTGATACTGGAGTTGGCATTGCTCCCGAAAACCAAGCCCAGATATTTGAACCTTACTTTCGGGTGAGTTCTAGCGATCGCCCCTACCTTCCTGATAGTACGGGATTGGGATTAGCGATCGTTTCACGGTTGGTAAAACTATTGCAAGGTCAAATTAACCTAGCCTCGCAGGTAGGTGTTGGCTCTACTTTCACCGCAATTTTTCCTTTAGAAGTGGAGTTTTAAAAGTATTGGGCGACTGGAAGTCGCGGCTACACAAAGCAAAGTCCACCTGCGTTGACTGTTATTCGATATAGCCCAGTTGACTGTTAATTCCTCAAGCATCATAACAGTCCTGCAATAAGCTGTTAAGCATTTAATTTGCATGATTAAAAGAGAAAAAGCTTATGATAAAGAAAAACTTGCCGTCTCCAATAACTATATCGGTAGTTGGCAGCTTTTTTATAAATAACCTCTAAACAATCTGTTAAAAATATTTACGTCAATTCACTTATGGCTAATAGCATTGATTTAATAGGAATGACCTTGCCTAATGCTATCAAATTAAAACTTGGATTTTCAGATGATGTAAATTTAGTCTCCTCAAATTCAGGAAATTATTTCGATTTTGACCATGATTTGCAGTTAAATTTAGACAAAATTTTTAACATTCATGGTACAGTTCCATACATGAATGTGGTGCTTGATAAAATCATTGTTGAAGTATTTGGCAAACCTGAAATTAGAATATCTTCACCAAAATATAAAATTCATAAAATTTCTCAAGAAGTTGAACTCAGCTTTAAAGGATTACTAAATAACCAAAACATTGAATTATTTTTTGGTAAGCAAACTACATTTAACTATAAATTAAATGAAGATTTAATTTTTAGCAACCTAGCGAGTGAACTTCCTATTATCAACGATTTAACATTAAGCAGCCCAGAGTTAATTATCACTGATACCGAATATGATTTTATACATTCAAAGTTAGGTTGCATTAACTTAAGCAGAGGATTCAACTTTATTGTAAATATTGATTTCAATAATCTCCCGACAAATTTCAGCAGTTTTATTCATCAAAGCTTAGGAATTGGGTGCTTAGGAGCGATAATTAACTTTAATCCGGCAGGACAAGTTAGCTTAACAGGTAATATTGCAGGCGATATTCAGCTATTTTCCCAGCAACAATTTAAGGCTACTTTTAATAACTTGCTCATAGGGTTAAATATTGGGGCTGATTTAGAGCCAAACTTTGGATTAACTGGAAATTTAATTCTTCAAGGCTACGATCTCACCCAAGAAAAAGAACCTAAGCTATTTCTCTCTGGTAGCCTCTCTCTCGAACCCGAATCTTTAACAGCATACTTTTGTCAACAAGGTGAAACATCTTGGTGTAATCCCTATGGATTGGTAGGAACTGAACTTCGTAATATCAGGTTTCAAGGAGGCGGAACGTATTTACCTCCTTACTTTGATAACTTTGGCTTTATTGGTGATTTGAAATGGGCAAAAACAGACCTTGAGGTAGCTTTTTTGATGGACACTAATGATCCTGAAAGATTAGCTTTAATTTTAAATCCCAAGCAAGCGGTTAGCTTAATAGATTTGTGGCGTGGACCAGTCGCTTCCTTTCTTAGCAAACAAGTAGGTTATTCAACCAATTTAGTTAACAAAGCACTAGGACTTTTAGAAGGCTTAGTGAACTTAAACATCGAATCAATTGATGGGGATCGAGACGGAAAAATCAATCCTTTAATTAAGTATGTTCCTTTTCCAACAATAATTGCGGCTCAAACGATATCAGAAGGTTTAGAAATTAATGGCAAACTTAATGCTTGGGGACATGAGGCAACCTTAATCCTTCAAGGAGATAAAAGTTTTAATAATATCTCTGGTTCATTAAAAGTTCTGGAAATTGATTTAGAGTTTCTGAAAATTAAGGGAACAGATGACGATAGCTTAGATTTATCTTTAAAGGTAACGCCTAGCGAGCAGTATCTTCAGGGAGATGGTTATCTAGAAATTCTTGACAACAAAATTGCGAATGTTGAATTTAAAATTACCCCTACCAATACTACCTTTAAAAACTTTGACCTGAGTTTAGGCAATCTGTTGAGTATTGATGTTGATGCCTTGAGTATCGATATAAAATCTGGTAGCGGTAGTGGTTTAGGAACAATTTCAGTTTTTGGGAATACCTTAGCAGGCATTATATTTGATGTTACTCAAAATAGTGTCAATTTGAGGGATGTTCAGCTGAGTTTAGCAGGTTTCTTGACTTTGACTATTCCGAACCTTACAGTTAATTTGAAAAATCAAAGCGCAACAGGAACAGCAAATATTATTGCTTTTAACCAATCTTTGGGTAGCGGCACTTTATCATTTAACACTCAAAACGTTTCAATTAATAATGTAGCTCTTAATTTAGGCAATGTTATAAAGCTCAATGTTCCTAGTTTTAAACTTGATTTAAGTAATAAAAAGTTTTTTGGTTTAGGCGATGTTACTCTCTTGGGTAAACAATTCACCGCGTTAGGTATTAGCCTGAACGAGAGTGGATTTCAAGCTACCAGTAATTTCAATTTTGGCATTTTAGCTTTCAACGGGGCTACAGTTACTCTGAGTAAAGGAACTAATGGTAATATCAATAATTCTGCTAGTATTGCAGGAAGCCTCAAGTTTTTAGGCTACACCTTTGCCAACATTACAGCTAGCGTTAATAGCAGCAAATTAATTGCATCAAGTAGTTTTAATTTTGGTGGTATTTTAATACTTAAAGGAGCAAACCATCGAAGGAATGCGACAATAACGCTTAACAGACCAAAAAACGGACTGTACAATTGGGTTAGTATTATGGGTAGCTTTTATATGTTTGATCAAGAGTTAACATCACTCACTATCCGCCATAACAATAATACTTTAAAAATTTTAGGTATGCACATTATCAGAAAGCCCAACCATTCAAAAAGAATACATAAGTAAGGTAAAAACGAGTTAAATTGAAGTAAGTTATAGTTAGTTTTAGTGGCAATAAACTAGTGGTTCATGTCATTATTTCTGAAAGGTTAAGGTGTTCAGATACCCGACTTCTTTAAGAAGTCGGGTATCTCGCAAACCAGCAAAATTAATGAGACAGACCACTAGGTTAGCACAATAAATTTTGCAAGCTCTCTATACATGAGATTAATATTATTCATATTAATGTTGTAAATTAATTTCAATAAGTCTACTAACAAAATACAGAATCTTAATAACTTATAAAAATTTAATATTTTACATAGATTTTTTATATTAATTGATTTTTATACCAGCAATTCTCTGATTCTTATTACTTATTAAAAAGTTTAGTTTATTAATTTCAATAACTTCATAAGTCTCTGTTATAAATATAGAGTAGATGCTAGCTATCATATCTGCCAAATATACTTTAGATAATATCAGTATTTGCAAATTGAAAAATGATTTAGGAACAGTTTTAACAATTAAAGATAATCTTCTATCATTTACGTGCCATACACCAGTAAATTTATTAGCCGTGATCAATTCGCTAGGTTTAGATAAAAGAAACGTTTGTATTCTAGTTTGCTCATAAGTCATATCATCTTTAAATTCAATAGAAATTTTTTCCCAGTTTGTATTAAAACGCCATTTTCCAAAAAGTAAAATTTCTATTTCTGTATCAGACAGATTCATATTATTCATTGGCTTTCTCCCCGATTATTAAATAATGTGCGATTCAGTCATGGTAAAGTTTCATGACAAGTTTTGGCACGAGTAAAAAATAAATGCATCTGCCATACTAGCCAAGACCCAACTCGCCAAGCTGCCATTGACAGGGGGGTTGTAGATGAATGTGAAGGTACGTCTAATATATTTTGGTCATAATGTAACCATTTAACTGGTAGATGTCCCATCGGTGTTGTCGGGGATAATTTAAAAGTTAGTTGGTCATAATTTAACCAATTTCCCTCTTTTCGCCAACCCAGGCGATCGCCAAGTCTTTTTTCTGTTTCATAATCTATTTGACCACCTATTTCGTTCCAAATACTTTGCTGGACACTAAAGCCAAAGTAACCATGACTGTATTGTTGCCAAAGTCGATCAATTTTATGAAATGCTTGACATGAAAAGTTAAGAATATCTTCTTTATAAACTTCATTCCAATCATTTTTGCCCATGACTTGTAGCATTAATCTAGTTGTTTCAATATCAGCTTCTTGCCACTTGTACTGTGTAAGAAGGTTTTGCAATTTACTGTAATCAATATTCCAATTACTTTTAAATTCTGTGGCAAACTCAATATTAATATTATTATTAGTTTGTTCCGCCAATTCTATCTTTTCGATAGAAAGCTGAGAATCAAAAATAATATCTGTTTCTACTATCCCTAGCACCTTTTTTTGAGCAACCAGTTGAGTAGACATATAATTACATATTAGGTCAATCGTTTTATTTAAAGTTATCTCGTCTTTAATTAAATCAAAGTCATGAACTTGCAAATTTAATTGATCTGACTGAAAAAAAGCATCTTGCAGTCTATCTTTTTTATCATAACTTGCCACTAATAAGTTGAGGATGTCATGAGACATCGTACTAGTATCTTGTATCCTTAATAAATTACCTTGAGAGTTTAGAGTATTACTTGCTAAATTTTGAATTTCTCCTACAATTGCGTAAAAATCTGCATCTACTTTTACAACATCATCTATTAAAGATTGAAATGGACTAAAGTAATCTTGTAAAGACTTTTCTAGATTAATTGCAGTTTCAGCTATTTTTGCGATTTCTTGACGAATTTTTGTAGCTCTGACTTGGTATTCATAAATTTCTTGATACATCTCTATATCTTTAAGGATTTTCTGAATAGCTTGCTTTTGATTTTTGGTATCTTCTGCTAAATTTTTAATTCCTTCACTGAGTAATTTTACTTTTTCTAAAATTAAAAAATTAGTATTACTTAATAGCAAAATGGATTTTAAATTTTCTTCTCCTTCCCCTTTTAACTTGTCAACTATTTGAGAATTTTTATAATTCTTTATCTCTAGCTTATTTCTTTCTTCATTTACTTTTCTAATTTCATAATATTTTTGGTTAAACAAATTTTTCCAGTCATCTATAAATTTTAATAAAAAGGTTTGATAACTATTTTTATAATTTTCTAAAAAATCCAGAAGGTGAGTATAATCTCTAATTAATAATTTAACTTCTGCTAAAGTTTCTCCTTGACTAATTTCTTTCTTCCATTTGATTCTTCCCCAAAAATAAGAATAATATTTACTACCTTCTTTAATTAAGCTTTGGCATTTTCTAATTTTTCTTTGAACTTTTTTTAGTTTGGGATTTTTTAAGGTAGGAAATTTATAATGTTTTTCATAAATCGTAATAGATTTATAAGTAACTAATTGTTTTTGCTTTACACTTAGCATCACTTGTTTTGAAATATACAAATAGTTACTAAACTCTTATTCATTTCAACGCCTGAAGATTTTTATAATTACGTTAAGTCAAGATATTTTTTTAAAGCAGACAAAATTACTTTACCGTAGCTGTTTTACATAATTTCCATACCAGCATTTTATCTCGTGATTCTATAAGCTGTATTCCGATTTTTTCTAGGACTCGCTTTGAACTTATATTATCGCGATCGCATCCAGCAGTAACGCTTTGCACATTAGGTTGAGATAACGCCCAATCTACAACAGCTTTCGTAGCTTCAGACGCGTATCCCTGTTGTCGATATGATGGCGATTTCCAGGCAAGCACTAGGTGAACCTGTAGTATCTGGGATAACTTTAACCATATAGCCTTAATCTATTATCCATTTCAATACCTCCGGGTTTTTGTTATAGTGGTAGGTTGCACCATCTTTAGTAGTCACAGACTTTTGTTGACTAGCCTTGCTTCTGATCGTAGTAATAGAATAGTCTGTTAATGTCTGAAGCTCTTTATGAGAAAGTCCTATAATTGTGGCACTCGCTGCTGAGTCTGGTTTGATTTTGAGTTCATTTTTCGGGTAAATATCTATCGTAATTTGCTCCTTTTCAACTGGTTTAATAACAATCCCTTTTTGCAATTGATAATCTGGCATAGAAACAAGTTGCCAATTAGATCCTTGTGAAAGCTCTAACACCCATTGATGATAATTAAATAAGCTTTCTCTATGACCAACACTGATAAAAGTTGTTTTCGTTGATTGTAACTGTTGATATAGATTACCTTCATTATTTAAATCTAAAGCACTCGTTGCTTCATCTAAGATAGTGAAACTAGGATGTGTAATTAATAGCCGTGCAAAAGCGAGGCGTTGTTGTTCTCCTAAGGACAATATATTTTCCCAAGGAACTTCAGTATCGAAGCCATCTACGCGGGTAAGTAAGTGTTGCAGGTTAACTTGTTGCAAAATGTGCTCAAGTTCGCGATCGCTCATTTTCCTGTCTGTGTGAGGATAGAGCAATTGTTCGCGCAAAGTCCCTAAAATAATATAAGGCCGTTGCGGTAAGAATAATACTTCTTTTAGAGGAGGACGTACTAAACGACCAGTTCCCGCATTCCACAAACCAGCGATCGCTCTCAACAAAGAACTTTTACCCCTACCACTAGGGCCAACAATTAATAAACCTTCTCCTGGCTGAACAGCTAGTGACAAGTTTTCGACGATTATCTGTTCATAATTTGGCGTTTGTAAAGTGACATTCTCAAAAGCTAAACGTTCTTCTTCTATAATTTGAATAGTACTGACATTCTCTGGTTGTTTACTAGCAGCCTGTAGCGCATCTGAAAACTCTGCTAAACGCTTTACATAACCAGAAAATCGCCCTGAAATCCCAAACTCAGCTATTAGTTCTCCTAGAGCATTAGAAAACATAAAGCAAGCAAAACTAGCTTGGTTAATTTGTCCATAATCAATTTGATCTTGAAGAAATAAAGGTGTAAGAATGAACATCGAGAATACGCTAATGGCAGACTGATATGCTCTACCAAAAGCGTCTTGTCCCCTCTCTAAATTCAGCCTGCGTTCAGCGGTTTTTAAAACATTATTAAATCGGCGCTGAATTATATTTAATTCTTCATCTTCTCCCTGAAAAAAAGCGATTGATTCAGCGTGATTACGAACATGAGTTAAGCAATAGGCAAAATCTGCTTTAAATGCAATTTCTTCTTGGTTAACTTTATTTATTGCTTGATTCAAGTAAACAGCTATTAAATTACCTATAATTGTATAAATAACTAAATAAATTGCGATTTGTGAAGAAACTATCCAGATAATTATTAAAGCACTGAGCATTTCTAAAGATTTTTCTAGTAAAGAAGATGAGAATCTCAAGCCAATGCTAGTAATAGGTTCTATTTCTTGGGATAAGCGTTGATCTGGATTATCTATATCAGATTTGAAATTGATTTTATAATAAGCTTGATTGCTTAAATATTTTTCTAAAACATGAATATTTAGCCATTTATACCAGTCAAGAATTATTTTTTTCCTGACATATCTCAAAAGAGTTACTAACAATACCATGCCGACAATAATGAGGCTGGAAAACAATAAAGTATCATTATATTTATCAAGACTTCTCTGTTCAATAACAATGTCAATTACATAGCGATTCCAGTAACTATTTGCAGCATTTGCACCGACAATTACGATTATTAATAATACCAAGCAAATTAGCATTCCCCAGGAGCGAATCACATCTGAAAATGCTCTTCCTTCTGCTTTTGTTGGATACCAATAAGGTTGAGCAACTACTTTCACATCTTGCCAAAATTGAATCAGGGTTGAAAAAGGATTCGTTGTATTTTGCTCACGCACAGATGGAGTTTGCATATTCTAAAAATGTAGCCGTTACTAATTACATTAGGAATTTTGAAATGGCCTTTGAGAATCAAGTTAGACTCAAAGGCCATTTTTCCTTTTAGAGAATGTCCGAAAACACTACTAGGTCAATGGTTCTTCATCAACAATTTCAACTGTTCTCGGAAAAGGGCCTTGGTCAGGCTCAGTAACGACTACTGGGCTAATATGATGTTTCAGTTTAAGTTTTAACTCATCTGAAATGGGCAATTCTTGAATTTCTTTGAGAAGAAATCTGACAGATTCAGTTTTGCTACGTTCTGTATAGACGAGCTTGAGAATGTTTTCAATTCCAAATCCCGCTATATATTCCCCTAGAACGGCTACCAGCCCAAGCAAGCCTAAACCTCCTAAGAGGCCTAAAGGCCCGCCCAGTGTTGAAAGCATAGCAACAACGGCGGCGACATTACCCCCTGATGCACCCGTTGCTATCACGAAAAGTATACCAGGAAGGCCTAAACCAGAAATTTTTTTGACGAGTTCATCCATTGTACTTACCTACAATCCTCATAAAGTGAAAACATGACTAAGAGAGTCATTACTAATTTCTTTTGTGAAGAAATTAAAAATCTTACATCTTGCACCATTTAGTTAGTGCAAGATATAAGAAATCTGATTTAGCTCAACAAAAGACTACACAGTTCATCGATTTGTTGACTTTTGTTAGATATTAGTCGATGGGCTATAGCTTGTAACTGACGAGTATTTTGGAGTTTGGTATTATCTATTTCTTCTAGTTCACTATCTAACAAGGTTTGAAAGCGATAATAAAAACTTTTAGCTTCTTTATCAGTAGGCTCAAACAACTGTTCTAATTCTCCAGCTACCACTTCACTACTACCATCAAACATAATATTTAAAAGCGGTCTTCCCCATTGCAAGAGTCCCCAATTTTTGACTTCTTTATAAGGGTAGACACTCGTCAGCGAACCTGTACCTAAAGAAACTACTAAAATATCTTCTGTATTCAGAACTTTTTTGGTTTTTTGTTTACTATTAATTTGTGCTTCTAAAATAGCTAAATGGGCTGGATTATTAGCAAATACTCCACCATCGATTAAAGTATAGGCGATGCCACTATTGTGGGGGTTTACAAGCCGATGAGGAGCAAAATAAGTCGGAGTGGCACTAGTTGCTAAGGCTGCATCTAAAAGCGAAAAACCACCACATAACTTCTGAAAATTCTTAGATTCTATTTGCTGTTTTTCTAGTTTGTTTGTAAAAAATATCGGAATTCGCTGCTCGATATCGTAACTCGTTACAAAAACTTCTGTGAGATTATTTTCTAGAGTAGCGTTACCAAAATATTGCCTGAAAATTTCTTCTTTGCTTTCGGAAGGATATTTTGGCTGGAGAAATATATCCTCTAATGGGCCAAGTAGTCTTTCAAATAACGGCTCATAAAATATTTCTACACCATACTCAAGAAATAGCTGTAGAAGATCCTCAGCAGTGTATTCAGCTACTGGTAAGTTATCAGATACATCGGAACTTAATCGTGGTTTAGTTAGTCCAAGTGCTAAAATTCCGCCACTGGAAGTGCCAGTAATTAAATCAAACAAGCTGAATATAGGCTTTTGTGTCCGCCTTTCAATTTCTGCTAGGAGTAATGCAGGAATAATGCCCCGAATACCGCCTCCATCAATGGAAAGTATTTTATATTTGGGACGGGCTTTTGTATTCATGGTTTCTGGCGATTCCTCCTGAGTTAATATTTGTGCTTGTTGGATATTGGCGGGATCTTCAGTTTTTTCTGTTTTGGTTTCCTCGTCATGAGCGATCGCAGTTGGAATAATCTCGGATTCTTCGCTGTTTATTTCTGTCTGTTGAATTTTCTTTGGTTGGTTTTCGTCGTCGCTTACTAACGATACCGTTGCTGCTAATAAATTTGTGGTTAGCGGTGAGATATTTTCTTCAGGAATAACTGCTATCTCAGTTTGGATCTCTTCTTGAATATCTTCTTGATTGACTAATTCTTCTGCAAATATAACTGGATTTGATGATTGTGTTGCAAATGGAATTTCTGCTAAAGTCCAAATAGGATTACCACGAAAATTTCCTTGATAAGACTTTCCACTTTGGTTTTTGACAGTTGTACCTTGCCCATCATCTAATCTCCAGTAGGCCACTAATCCTTCTTCATCTCCGACTATTAGCCCACAACGATGATTCTGGATTTGTGCTTGAGTACAGGGAGAATTCCAAACGCTAATATTTGCTAATTGTCCTTTGAAATAGACCTGTTTATGTAACGTTGCTCCCAGAGTTATAGAACTTGTAGCTTTGTTTAACGACGAACCTCTAAGAGAATCATTGTATTCATGGTCGTCAAGATATACGGTTAGCTGACCACTACTAAAAACAATAGCAAAAAAGTGCCATTCTCCTATAGTTAGTTCTCCTTGCCCAAAGGTTTTGATATTTTTGCTAACACTTTCATCAATGTATACATCTAGGCTTCCTGTTTCACTGATGCCGAATTCAAAGTTATCACTGAATCTCTCTGAAGAACGGGCAAAAAATACATTGCGCGTTCCGTAACTAGTGGCTTTATTTGTTAGTTCATGTGGATTTACCCATCCTGAAACCGTAAAAGCTGAACTTCCTTGAGCGAAAACGCCGCCAATATCGTTTCTGCCAAAATCTATATAATCTTTTTCCCCATCAAATGTTAAAACTGTTTGTGTATTTACTATGTTTATCACAAGTATTTAATCTCCAAATATCAATAATTCATAATTTTAAATAAGGGATTTAATTTTAATAAACTTAATAAAGTAATTCTCAATAATACTTTTCAAAAAAGAAAACAATAAAAATATACAAGGCTCACTACCCTAATTTTTATTAGTCAGTAATACTTCTGCGATCGCCTGCGAAATGGGGTAGTGTGGTGAATATACCTCCAGCCAAAAAAATTCCCCGACTGGGTTAACTTCGAGGAATACATGCCGACCATCAGGGGTGACAATAATATCAATTGCTCCATAGTTTAAGCCAAAATAAGCCATCAGTTTGAGCAGTTTTTTCTCAATATCTTCTGGCAAGTCGTAGGGTTGCCAATTTTTAACTAAAGCTCTCCCCTCTTTGCGCCAGTCGTAAGTAGATCCTGACAAGCTTTGGGAATCTACTGCGGCAGTAAATACGCGGTGTCCGACAATAGTTGTCCGCAATTCCAGCGCCTTGGGCACATTTTCCTGAAACGTCATCGGACAAAAACGCAGTCCTTCCATATTCTCCAGATCATCATTTGTAACTGGAGTGGTAAACACAACGTTTTCTCGCCCCCGATCATCATAAATAGCAAAGGAAGAAAGCATCTTGGTAACTATACCTTGCTGACACTCTTGAGCAAATTGCTTGACTGCTTCTGGATTGTTTGAAGTCAGAGTGCGTGGAGTTACAAGACCAACTTCTCGTGCAACTT
This sequence comes from Nostocales cyanobacterium LEGE 12452, assembly GCA_015206945.1. Classification (GTDB taxonomy): domain Bacteria; phylum Cyanobacteriota; class Cyanobacteriia; order Cyanobacteriales; family Nostocaceae; genus Nostoc. The sequence goes on from JADEXV010000067.1 coordinate 23,201, forward strand.
GCAATTGTAGTTGTTTATTATTAGCCCGATCCACATTGGACATTTGATCGAAGTGGAATCCCTGAAGGCTGGCAATCATACCTCTGACTGTGGCGCGACATTCGTTAATTGACGCATCTCTGTATTGCTTGTCCATTGAGTCGGGGATTTTTTGTCCGTAGCGCATCCGCCGATACCAAACTGAGGAGACTTCACTCAAATCTAGCTTCTGTTTGCCATCAGTAATAATTACTCGTTCAGTATCGCCGCAGTAAATATCTAGCTTGACTTCCGTGGGATATCTGTCTGTGTCAAACCGAAATGCTTTTTCTCCTCTAGCCTCAATTTCGTTGATGACTAGAGAAATGCTTTCGTTGTCTTTACTAAACGTGACTATTAATAGGGTCATAGAAAGTATGAAGTGTGAAGTATGTAGACACCTTTTGGGTGGCTTGCCGCAGGCTAATATCAAATATTAAATTTTTGATTATTCATTCTTTCTTTGAAGGAGGGCGTCTGCGATCGCACTTGCAATGGGTAAGTTTAGATCCTTTTCCAGCATTCCCCACTCTCCCACAGGGTTGATTTCCAAAAACACGTATTCGCCTGATGGCGTGACGATGAAATCTAACGCCCCAAACAACAGCCCAAATTTCCCCATAAAAGCTTTGAGACGGCGAACTACTTCATCAGGAAGCTGGTGATGTTGCCATGCGCCAACCTCAACACCAGGTTTACGCCAATCAATTTCGGCTGCTGCATACATATCTGCATTTAGCGCCCCCACAAATACATTACCATTCACATACACCACCCGTAATTCCTGTTGCTTTGGAATTTGCTCTTGAAAAACCATTGGGCAATAGCGCAGTGACTCGGCATCTTCTAAGTCTTCTGACTTGACGGTGCTGGTGTACAGAAAAAACGAAGAGTTAGCTTCCATACTGCGGGAAAGAGCAGTTAAGAGCTTGCTCACCATTTTGCCCTTGACTTGCCCGAAAAACTCTCGTGCTGCTTGGGCTTTGTTGGTAACAAGAGTCTGGGGAATAACAAAACCTACTTCAGACGCAATCCGTAGTTGGCGCAGCTTGTTACTTGCATAATTTATCTGCTCCAAATTATCTACCCACGTAGCTCCCTTGAGGCTGTCCCAAAAACCATCTAAAGTTGCAAGTGATTCTCTAATACAGGCTTCTCGGAACTTTGGCGCTAATTCTTGGCTCAGTTGTGGTTCCCAAATACGACGCATCCATACAGCTTGCACTTGCTCTGTGCTGATAGAGCGGTTGTTACATTCTATAGTGTGGTAGCTTTTAGACTTGTCAAAATGTGCTGTTAATTGCACTTCTAGAGGAAACTTATCAGTATCTAGACGAAATGGTTGCACCCCTTTTTTCGATAAGGCTTCTGCAACTCTATCTATTGTGAAGAAATCACCACTGTGGGTGATTAATAAAACAACATCACGAGACAGGTGCATAAAATATACTTTTTTGAGAATTTTAGGAGGTAGCTATTAAGCAATAGCAAACAAATTGCTTTCGATACCCAAAAATCTTTGAAGAATTTAGGGAACCAGAAAAAGCAATCACCTCCATGCTTGGAAAAGGTAATATGAAAGCGATCGCCTACGGCGGGCGCTCTGCGCCATAGCGTTTATATGAGTAGTTTTCAGTTATTTGATAACTGCTACTCTATGAAATTATGATTCAGCCAATTACAAGGTATCTTTCCGATCAGAAAGGTACTTTCAGATGTAGAAGAGTAAATAATTTATTTATCTTCCAAATCTGAAGGATACTTATAAGTCCAAGGAACCTCTGTTCCTTCAGTAGCTTGCTCTGACAAGAAACGCGCAAAGAATGGTACTACTACAACATCCACTGTTTTGACTGTGTTTGTAGGCATAGAGTTTCCCTTAAAGTAAATTGATTTTTCAAGTAAAATATATCATTAATTAAATATCTTTTCAAGGTCAGTTAAGACAGTTAATAAGTCATTGTTCTAAGAAAGTTAAGAAAGTTAAGAAAGTTAAGAAAGAAAATTTATTTAATAATTATCAAGTTAAGTAATTAAGGTCAAGCTATAGCAGTTTTATTTTATTATTGAATAAGTAGAGGTGGGTTCGCCTAGATCATCATTAGTAATGAATAACATTTTTAAACCCGCTGCTAGTCTTTGCTGTTAACTTATTTTATACATAATTATGTTTAATAATAAACCAGATTCCTATACACACCAGTCATAAGTCATTCATTCGTGAACAACAAAAACCCCAATTTTTAAAAAATCGGGGTTATGAACAAGGAGAACTTTTACAAATCAAAATATGAAACTATTCTTTCAGAGGCGATAATTCCACAGAGTGAATAGATTGTCTAACCGCTAAACTCTCAGCCATTTCAACACACTTGGGTTTTTGTCATAGCGGTACGTCAAGCCGTCTCTAGTAGTGATAGAATCTCCTTTGCTTGCCTTACTTCTGATAGTGCTAATGGAATAGTTAGTTAATTCACTTATTGCCTTATGAGTGAGCTTTTCACTTGTGATTATTTCCGTCAATATTTGTGATTGACTTTGCGACTCATTATTAGGCGTGCTTGGAATATTTATTGTTTTTTGATTTCGATAATCCTGCACAGTCACAAGTTGCCAACTAGAATCTTGTGAAAGTTCCAGAACCCATTGATGATAATTAAATAAACTTTCTCGATGGCCAACACTAATAAACGTTGTTTTCGTCTCTTGTAACTGTTGATATAAATTTCCTTCATTCTTCAAATCTAAGGCACTTGTTGCTTCATCTAATATAGTGAATCTTGGATTAGTCACTAACAGGCGTGCGAAAGCCAGGCGTTGCTGTTCTCCCAAGGACAATATATTCTCCCAAGGAACTTCAGTATCAAAATTTTCAACTCGACTTAGCAAATTTTGCAGGTTAACTTGTTGCAAAACTTCTTTGAGTTCTGCGTCGGTCAATTGACGATTAGTTTTAGGATAAAGCAACTGTTCGCGCAAAGTTCCTAGAATTATATAAGGACGTTGGGGTAAAAATAAGACTTCTTTTAGAGGAGGACGTACCAAACGACCAGTTCCTGCGTTCCACAAACCAGCGATCGCTCGCAATAAAGAACTTTTACCTCGACCACTTGGCCCAACAATCAATAAACCTTCTCCTGGCTGAACAGCTAGTGACAAGTCTTCGACGATTACCTGCTCATAGTTTGGCGTTTGTAAAGTGACATTCTCAAAAGCGAAATAATTTTCTTCTACTGTTTTAATAGTAGTTACATTCTCTGGCTGTTTGGTAACAACTTCCAAAGCATCTGAGAATTCAGATAAACGCTCAACGTAACTCGAAAAATTTCCGTAAGTGCCAAATTCACGGATTAGTTCTCCCAAAGCTGTGGCAAACATAAAGCTAGCGAAAGCAGCTTGTCCAACTTGACCAAAATCAATTTCATTTCGAATAGATAAAGGTGCAAGTACTAACAACGGGAAAAATTCAATAGCAGACTGATATCCTCTGTTAAAAATTTCGTTACCTCTCTCCCAATTAATCTTACGTTCAGTCTTTGTTAACAGATTATTAAATCGTCGACTAATTATATTTAATTCCTGTTTTTCTCCCTGAAAAAAAGCGATTGATTCAGCATGATTACGAACATGAGTTAAGGAATAATTGTAGTCAGCTTTCGATTCTAGCTCCTCTTGATTAATCTTATTTAATTCTTGATTTAAGTAAACAGCAATAAGATTGCCGACAATTGTATAAGCAAGCAGAGCAACAGCTATTTGTTGAGAAATTGACCAGACAACTATTAAAAAAATCGTCATTTGCAGTACTTTTTCTAGAAAAGTAGCTGAAAAGTTGAGGGCATTACTGGTAATAGGTTCAATTTCTTGGGATAAACGTTGATCTGGATTATCAAGATCAGATTTAAAGTTAATTTTATAATAAGCACGATTGCTCAAATATTTATCTAAAATTCGATTATTTAGCCATTTGTACCAATCAAGAGCGATTTTTTTTCTAACAAATTTAGAAAATCCTACTACAAGTGTTACAGAAATAAGCCCAACTGCATAAACTGACAAGGTGTTAATGAACTTAGAATAATCTTTTTCTTGAATGATGATATCGACCAAAGAGCGGCTAACAAAACTATTAAAAGCAGTTACACCTACAAGCATAATTATTAGTAATAGCAAGAGAATAAGCATTCCCCATGCACGAATCACGTCTGAGAATGCTCTTTCACCTGGCTTTGTTGGATACCAGTAGGGCCCAGCTATCACTTTTACATCTTTCCAAAATTGGGTAAAACCTGAAAAAGCATTTGTTAAGGGTTGAGATTGAACAACTTGAGTTGGCATATTTTAGAAATAAACTGAAATCTTTTAGAATCAGATTTAGTAATTTTTAGTGTTGAATAATCAGTCAGAATTACCGAATGAGGAACCCCACTCAGCACTACTTTTTCATCTCAATACTACCTAATTGTTGAGTGCGGCTCAAAGCAGCAAGCACTGCATTAGAGATGACAGTTCGCATACTACCTTTTTCTAACTCGTAAAGACCAGCAGCAGTTGCTCCTCCAGGACTAGTCACCTTGTTTCGTAAAACTGCTGGATGTTCATGAGTCTCAAACATAAGTTCTACACTGCCAGCAATCGTATGCAATGTTAGTTCTTGGGCTTGTGTCCGAGTTAAACCTATTTGAACCCCTGCATCAATCATCGCTTCGATGAACAGGAACACAAATCCAGTACCCGCACTACTCAACCCCGTTGCCATATCAAGGTCATATTCATTTTGGGTAGCAATTTCCTTGCCTAATGCTTGTAAAATGACTTGGGTATGCGATCGCTGTATCTCTGTTACACTTGGTGATGCGCTCCACACCGTAGTCCCATGACCAACCTGTACTGCGAGGTTAGGCATTGTGCGAACAATGGCAGAATGATTCAACCCTTGACTGAGAGATGAAATACTCGCTCCAGCCACAATACTAATTACTAAAGCATCAAGTGGAATTTTACCCCTGAGCATAGCCATAACCACTACCAAAACCTGCGGCTTCACCGCTAATATTACAATGGATGTGCCAAGAACCGCTTCTATGTTGCAGGTTGTAGTACGTACTCCATATTCCTTTTCTAAATAAAGGCATCGAGCAGAAAGCGGATTACTAACAATAATTAGATCGGGTTTTTGAACAGTTTTCGTCGATAACAATCTACTAATTATAATTTCGCCCATCGTGCCACCGCCGATAAAGGCAATTTGTAAATCTCCCAGCATAAACCCAATACACCTATTTCATCGATAAAAACTCAGATTTTGGAATTTATTTGTTTTCTTTAAAAAGCTGTCGTCTAAAAAACTTTTTAATTTTTGTATTCCAAACGAAACTAACAGAAATATTTAGCTCATCAAGAGAGTAAACTTGATGCCACCAAAAAGAGGGCAAAAATAATATTTCACCTGGTTCTAGAATACATTCTATATATTTTGCATTGATAAATTTAGGAAATTTATCAATATCAGTTTGGTCAATATTTAATTGACTTAAGTATGGTAATGGCATCTTTGAATGTTTAGGAAAAGGATATAAAAAAGAACTTTGTTTTGGTTCAAACAGTAAGATTCGCTTTCGACCACGCACTTGACATAACACACTTTCTACTGGATCGTGATGTAATTGCGTAATATTACCATTGGTACTCATCCAGAAAATAGTAGCCAAGGATAAGTATTTCTCAATAAAATCTGGAATTTCAATCTCTGGAATACCCATCCAGCGAGCGGTATCGAGGGATAAGTTTTTATCAATAATATCTGGAATTGCAATATCTGGAAATAGCTCAGGGAAGGTAGTATGAATTGGATATTGCTGAATGTAATAGTATTGGTCATCTTTTTTCTTCTGCATAATCCAATCTGTGAAGTCAGTAAACTTCATTTTTTTTATAGGGTAAGTGAATCCAACTTCTGGATCAAAGGTAAATATTTTATTGTCAGAAACGCGGGCATTAATTTCTTTGTTACCTAAAACAGTATTCAAATAATCCAATGACCATAAAGAAAATGCTTTCCATTCAGCTACTATCCCAGTAAAGATGACAGGATGTTTAGAAGATAGAACTATGTGTTTAAAGTCATCTGGCGTAGGTTTATGAATACGTTCAATTTGACCTACTGAAGTTTGACTAAATTTATTTTTTAAAGTAATATTCATAGATACTCCTCATGTTTATTGGTGATAAAAATGAAAGATTTAAAGATTAGGCTGAATCACAGCTTTCAATACAGACCCATGCTCTACATCCGCCAGTGCTTGATTAATTTCTTTTAGTGTGTATGAACGACTAATTAGATTTTCCCAAGCAATATTTTTTCTATTATCACCATGACGTTTTAGTAATTCAATCATTCGATAAAAATGGCTGAAATCAATTCCCCAAGTTCCGCGAATATCAATATGTTTTAGATTAATTTCCAGGTGAGGATTGATGAGAATTTCACCCGTGTTTGTGTAATGCCCAACAATCACATAACGACCACCACTTCTCGTCATGTTCAAGCCTTCTTTAACAGCAATCGGAACGCCTGTGGCTTCAATAGTGACATCAGCACCGTGTCCGTTTGTCAATTCTAAAACCCGCTCAATATGTTGTCGTGGGTCATCAGCTTTAATTACAAGTGTTTCATCTACACCGAAGGATTTGGCAACTACTAATCGGCTCTCAAATTTATCAATTACAATTACTTTGCCCGCACCTGACAGCAAAGCTAGAATTGCCGCACTCAAACCCACAGGCCCGCAACCCTGAACCACGACAACATCACCAATTTGAATCTGCGCTCGATCAATAGCATGTATTGCAGTTGGTAAAGCACACCCCCCAGCAATGAATTGTTTTGGTGAGACTTCTTCAGGTAAAGTGAGAACTTTAACTCCTGGTTTGAGGTAAATTAGTTCAGACCAGCCACCTAGTAAACCATCTTTTGCTGAGTAGGTGACACCATAAACTTTGCGTTGGGGACAGCGAGTGGATGCTTTGGCTACTAGACAATACCAGCAGTTGTAACAGGTTTCGTGGACATCGAGAAAGGTGACGATCGCTCCAGGCTGAATTAATTTACCATTGACATCGCTAACCCTTCCACCTGTTTCCACCACACGACCAACTGAGAAGTGTCCAGGGATGATGGGATACGGTACTCCCTCTAAACGCCCATGTAGTAAATGTACATCAGTTCCACAAACTTCAGAATAGAGAGTTTCAATAATGATTCCACCAGTTTCCAGAATAGGGTCTGGTAATTGTTCCACTATAACTGGGTGGTTAGGTGCAGTCATCACAGCTGCTAAAGGCATGAATTACTTCCTCACTATATTTACCAAATTGCTTCCTGCTTCTTAGTTATCTATCACATTCAAGACCACAAAATAATTTCACCGTTAGGAAGTAATCCGATCGCAGAAGTGAAAGTCACACGTTGTCCATCCATCGGCTCAACAATGTGAAAGTTGCGTGTATTGAAAATAAACACATCCCCTACATAAGGTTGGAAGGTTATCGTATCTGCGCCTGCAATTACTGTATCAGTATAGCCGTAGGAATCGAGTTTATATTGGTTATTTCCTGGTTGCCACTGACGATCGTAAATGCGTGTTTTACCATGATTATTGGGAGACAATTTCAAGTATAAATTCCAAGAAAGTTGAGCAATAACTGTACCAACTTCCCATTGGGATTGTTCTAACGGGGCATAATCAATATGAAGTTGTGTACCTTTCTCTATTTTTCTGATTAGTCCTGCATAGTAACTTCCGTGGAATGGTTCAGAAGCAATTCGCACATTTGCACCTGTACACTGTTGGATTTGTACCATTAGGCGCTCTAATGGATTGAAGGAGGCTGCTATGATGCGGTCTTTTAATTTATTTGCCCGATCTACTGCTTGAAAATAAGCTGCTTTACTAATACGGTTATATTCAAACACTGTGATGCCAATTCGCTCAATCTTGGGATTCACATCTTGATAGCAATCAAAGTTGAGTAATTGAGCTTGATCGACTAACATCCCACACTCTTGGGATGTGGCAAATTCTTTTAGCCTAATCAGAGGAATTCGGTTTTCAAAGAGCATTCTTAAAGATTCTGTACTTAAGGGATACTCTTGCTTGTTTTCCCAAACTTTGGATTTAATCTGGTTAGAAATAGTCATAATGCAGTTCGTTACATTTAAATTTCAACTCAACTGAAACCTTTTCAATTCCGCCAAAGCTAACTGAGACTAAATTGAGTAATTTATTCCACACACCTTTGATTTACTGGTTTTTGGAATGTAATTACGAATTGTTAATGTTTGCTTGTGCCTGGTTAATGCAAGCTCTCAAGCGATCGCCTAAAATCTGGACATGAGGTTGAATCATCATCGTCACATGGTTGCCTGGGACAAACTGAATATTCACTGGTTCGCTAGAAAACGCGCTCCATCCCCAGGCAGAATCCTGTAAAAGCTCAGACTGATTAACAGACTCTTCCTGATCAGCCTCGCCGGCCCGCAAGAGAGTAATTGGAATCGGATGCACTTGTTGTGGTACATACTCAGCGTTAGCGTCAGCCTTGAAAGCTTGCAATAACTGCTTCAAATACGTGGTATCAGCATCAAGAGGCAAAATGTCAAGCATTTTCAAGTACTCTAAAACATGTTTAAATTGCTCTTCTGGGTCTAACAATGGAAAGATATCAGTATCCATATCCAAGTCCTTTGCATACACAACTTTCATGGTTCTGGCAATATTAATCAGCCATGTAGCATCATCTAATTCATCCTGCTTTTGTTGAGCATTCGGTGCTGAAGTATCAAGAATGGCAACTAGAGCAATCACCTGTCCCTGACGCAGCAACTGTTGTGCCATTTCATACGCGACTTTACCGCCAAAAGAATGTCCTGCCAAAAAATACGGCCCTTGTGGCTGCACAGCCTGTAATGCTTGGATGTAGCGGCTAGCTAGATCCTCAACTTGGGTGATGGGTACTAATTCTCTATTTAGATGATTTGCTTGGAAACTGTAGAACGGTTGGTCTGAACCGAGACAACCGGCTAAATTATACAAGTAGAAAGGATTGCCACCAGCGCCTGGAAGACAAAACAAAGGTGGATTTGAGCCGATGGGCTGAATTGCAACCAAGGGAGACCAGCTAGAGACATCAGCATCTTTTTGCACCACATCTGCCAATTGTTCAATTGTTGGATGTTGGAAAAGGGTGGCTAAGGGGAGATTTTTACCAAACTGCTGCTGAATTTGAGCTATCAAGTAGGGAACTAAAAGGGAATGACCACCAAGGTCAAAAAAGTTATCTTTTACCCCCACATTCTCAAGCTTAAGAATTTTTGACCAGATATGGGTGAGTTGCAGTTCTACAGTGTTCCGGGGTGAAACAAATGTATCTAAGTTACTGATGTTTGAAGGTGCTTTTAATGCACGGCGGTCTACTTTGCCGCTAGGAGTCAGTGGCAAAAACTCCAACATCACAAAAGCATTTGGCACCATGTAGTCTGGTAGCTTTGCTTTTAGGAACTGACGTAGTTCATTGATTGTGGGTGTACAGTGCTGATGCGGCAAGACATAGGCAACTAATCGCTTATCACCTGGAGTATCTTCGCGGGCAATGACACAACATGCTTGTACATCGCCATATTGACTCAGTACTGCTTCAATTTCGCCCAATTCAATGCGGAAGCCGCGGATTTTAACCTGATTGTCGATGCGTCCTATGTATTCAATGTTGCCATCTGGTAAATAACGTGCTAAGT
>JADEXV010000068.1 GCA_015206945.1 Nostocales cyanobacterium LEGE 12452
TGTTCCCAAGAATTAGTATTGAATCAAAAACTTCTCATAAGTTAAAATTACTACCTTGATTGGGAACCCTAGTACTATATGTCAAGAGATTCTTAATCTTATGAGAGCGATCGCCAAACTGGGAGCATTAGCAATTGGGTTCTTCAGTTCTATCCTGATACTGCCTGCAATGGCTCAGGTAACATCGGATCAAACTACCAACAGTGTTGTTAACTCAATAAATCATAATTTTACGATTCTTAACGGCATAGAAAAAGGTAATAATTTATTTCATAGTTTCAGTAATTTCTCTGTGCCTACAGGTGGTTCTGCCAGCTTTGATTTAGTAAATACGCCCAATATTACAACTATATTCAGTCGGGTTACGGGGGGAAATGTTTCTCATATTGATGGATTAATTCAAACTCTCAACGCTAATAATCCCGTGAGTTTGTTTTTAATGAATCCCAATGGAATTGTATTTGGGCAAAATGCCAGTTTGAATATTGGTGGTTCCTTTGTGGGGACGACAGCGAATAGTATTAAATTTGCCGATGGAACAGAATTTAGTGCGGTAAATCCCACTGAGGCACCATTGTTAACCATGAGTGTACCTGTAGGTTTGCAGATGGGAAGTAATGCTGGTGCAATCACAGTCCAAGGTATGCCTGCCAACAATTTCATGTTTCGGATGCCAACATTGTCAATGGCACCGAATCAAACCCTGGCGTTGATTGGGGGACAAGTGGATATCAATAGTGCCAACATTTTTGCGCCGGATGGTCATGTAGAGTTGTGGGCGATGCAAAATGGCACAGTAAATATACTCACCTCTGGGAACTGGCAATTGGCGAGTTCATCCCTATCACCCACCTGGGGCACTGTCACCCTGCGTCAGTCTTCCAATATCAACACCAGTGGAGCGATTGGGGGCGCAATCAACATTCGGGGTCGTGGTTTAACCTTACAAGATGGCTCAAATATAGAATCCTCTACTGGGGCGAATCAGCAAGGGCAGGGTATTAATGTCCAAACCACAGAATTTGTCGATTTGTTAGGTGTGTCTCATCCTGATAATTATAGCCCTCCAGGCTTGTTGACTAGTGTGAGTGGGAGTGGAGCGACTGCCGGAGATATCACGATTGAGACTCAGCGGCTGCGCCTTGTCAATGGGGCATGGATCAACTCCCTTAACTTTGGCGCTAATTTTTTCACCTTCGCACCGATCAATAACGCCAAAACAGGTAACATCACAATTAGTGCTACTGATGTAGATGTTAGCAGTTACAGTCCATTTCCCAATCCATTTACAGGGGCTAATGTCGTAAGTGCCATTACAACGCTAGTTGCGGGAGGGCAACAGAATACCAGTGGCACGATTACGGTGGAGGCTGAACGAGTACGTCTGCTAGATGGGGCACGCATAAGCTCTGATTTGTTGGGCAATCCCTTCTTGCCCACAAATACGACGGGTAAGGCTGGAGATATATCCGTTACAGCGACTCAGAGCCTTGAGGTTCGCGGCACAAATATGGACAATTTTAACAGTGGGATCGTTAGTTCAATTCTCAACATGGTGGATGGTCAGGGGGGCAATATTACAATTCAGGCAGGTCAACTCAAGCTTGCTGCTGGTGGGACTATCTCCAGTCAAATCGCCGGGAATGAGAATCCGGCGATCGCAGGTAGAGGTAAAGCGGGCAATATCACTATTCAAGCCACCGATGTACAAGTCAGCGATCCCATGATTGATCTTTATACCCAGGCTCCTAGCGGTATCACTGTAGCGATCGGGCAGAATTCTACGGCTGAAGGGGGCAACATTAAATTGACAGCCGATAGTTTGCGCGTCTTCAACGGTGGACAAATTGCCTCATCCACAGATGGCAATGGGGCAGCGGGGAATATTAACTTGCAAGTCAAAAATATTACCGTAGAGGGTATTTCTCAACCCTTAGCTAATGGTCGCATTCTCCCAAGTACAATTACTGCGGCTTCTACTACCGCCTCTGATGCGGGTTCAGTCAATATTAAATCAGATACTGTTCGCGTCCAAGATGGGGGCACAATTTCGGTACGTAATGATGGTATGGGGGGAAATGCAGGTAACTTAGAGATTAATGCCAATTCTGTTGTCATTGATCGCCAAGGTAGCTTAATTGCCATTGCTAGGGATGGTCAAGGAGGCGATACGGTATTGAATGCCCAGACTTTAAGCATCAGCAATGGTGGGCAAATTAACGCTTCTACCCAAACCGGTCAAGGAGGCAACATTCAACTGCAAATTGGCGATACTTTAAAACTGAACAACCAAGGACAAATCCTTGCCAATGCCCAAGCCGCTGGACAGGGAGGAAATATTACCATCGCCGCAGGAACAACACTTCTGGAGCAGAATAGCACAATTTCTACTAATGCCCAAGGCACTGCTACAGGAGGGGCATTGAATTTAACCAGCGATCGCCTGTCTTTGTCTAGTGCTTCGAATCTATCGGTAATTACAGGAGGTTCGGGTAAAGCGGGCGACTTATTTGTACAAGCAGGAGATATTGAAATTACTGGAGTCGCGTATGCTGAAGTGCCTGGCTTCGGGCTAATTCCCAACCCCAGTTATATTGGTGCAGGTGCCTTTCCTGGTAGTAGCGGTGAAGGGGGTAGTATCACAGTCACAGGCGATCGCATCCGTCTGATTGATGGTGGATTTATTAGTGCAGGGACATCTTCTGGTATAGGTAAGGCAGGGGATGTAACAGTTATTGCCAGTGAATTGCTAGAAGTTAGGGGCATCGGTGACTTTCCTGCTCCCCTCTTTAGTTACTTGACCAATCATCCCAGCCGCATTTCAGCTACATCTCTCTCTGATGCAGCAGCAGGTTCTGTAAAAGTTCAAGCCCCGTCGATTGTGGTTGCTGATGGCGGTGTAATAGAGGTAAATGGATCTGGTGCTGGTGGTGCAGGAAACCTGTCTTTAACGGGCGATCGCATTTCTCTGATTAATGGCGCTAGTCTACAGGCACAGGTTGCAGGGGGCGACCAAGGGAACATTACCATAGATAGTAACTTACTGCTATTGCGTAACGGTAGCACCATCACCACCAATGCCACTGGAACTGCCAGTGGTGGTAACATCTCTATCAATTCCCCCATCATCATCGGGCTAGAAAACAGTGACATTATCGCCAATGCAGTCCAAGGGAAAGGTGGTAACATCAACATTACCACTCAAGGTCTATTTGGGCTAAAATTCCGCGACCAACTCACCCCGGAAAATGACATTACAGCTAGTTCCGAATTTGGAGTTAGTGGCACAGTCCAAATTAATAATTTTGGTGTTGATCCCAATTCTGGCTTAGTTGAATTACCAGAAAATGTGACAGACTCATCTCAACAAATTACCGCAGGTTGTGCAGACACCAGTAATAGTAGTTTTATTGCCACAGGAAGAGGCGGGATACCGCAAAATTCCAATCAGCAAGTAATGAGCCGCACTTGGTCTGATGTGCGTAATATCTCTGCATACCGCAAAACAGAACCAGTACAAGCACAAATTCCTTCAACACCAAACACTCTTGTTCAGGCTACTTCTTGGCGACGCAATACTCAAGGAAAAATTGAATTAGTTGCAGATCAATCTTCTGCAAATCGGCAACTATTACTAACCTGTGCGGCGGTTCCCAAGAGCTAATTTTAATTTGAAGAAGGCAGGAGGCCTAAGAACAGTATTTAATTAATTCGTAGCAAATTTAATTTGCAATACCCTGCAATAGCATTGTGTTGGCAAACATTTAACAAAGTCACGCTTTTAGGCAAAACTTTGCTGAGAAATGTAAATTTACAACAGTTTTCATTTAATTGAACTGTATATGTTGTAAAAGCACAACAATGCTGTACCTCTACTGTGTGGTGTATTTACCTGAAAATTGCTAATTTTATTAATTGGCTGTGATGGAGCGACGCCGATAGCGAACGCGAGTGCGTCTCGTAGAGAAGCGTCATAGCCCGTCTTAGATATCGCTCTAACAAAAACTGTAATACCAGTTATTATCTATAATGTTGATCGACAAAACTGCCAGATATGGGCTAAAAACTAGTCTGGAAGGTTCTTTTAGTGTGTTCAGGGGACTGGATCTATGATTAAGCTTGGTTTATTGGTACAGTCCCAAAATAACTCTTTGGGTATCGGAAAAGTTACGGAAATATCTGATACCAATGCGATCGTTGAGTATTTCTGCTCTATAGGCCAACGTCTCCAAAAAACTTTACCTTTAAGTTCGCTCTCTGAAGTCAAGCTTGAACCCCAAGCTAGATGCTATATCAAGTTCCCAACTCAGGATAAATGGATAGTTGGCAGAGTTTTTATCTGGGATGATGATACAGAAATGTATCAAATTGATTTACCAGATAAGAAAACTGCGATCGCTTCTGTTGAAGATATTTACGTTCGTTGTAATCTACCAAATACAGACCCCATCCAAACTCTGGCGATGAAGGGTCACGAAACGCCCTATTTCCACGACAAAAGATTGGCTTTCGTGAAATCCTTGACTCAGCAACGCGCTGTGAGTCGCGGGATGACGGGACTGATTTCGGCAAATATTAATCTTTATCCTCACCAAGTTGAAGTAGTCAGGCGGGTACTGGAAGACCCAATTCAACGCTACTTGTTAGCAGATGAGGTGGGACTGGGAAAAACCATCGAAGCGGGTGCGATTCTCCGTCAATTCCTCCTCGATGAACCGAAAAAAAATGCGGTGGTATTAGTTCCGCAATATTTGCTCAAACAATGGCGAACTGAGTTAGAAAACAAGTTTTACATCTCCCATTTTGGTAAACGGGTAGCGGTGCTGGCGGTTGAAGATATTCATAAAATCAACCTGAAAGCAAGGATAGGCTGCTTAATTTTAGATGAAGCTCATCACATCGCCGCAATGGCAACCTCTAAGGATGCAACAGTGCGCCAGCGTTTTCAGACTTGCAAAGAACTTGCTCATAAAAGCGATCGCTTACTTTTATTATCTGCCACTCCGGTTCTCAATCACGAGCAGGATTTTCTGGCGATGTTGCACTTGCTCGACCCAACAACCTATAAAATTGGCGATCTAGCAGGTTTCCGCGCCAAAGTTGAAAGCCGTCAGCAAATTGGTAAACTTCTGCTTTCTTTTAAAGAAGGTGCAGAACCAGAGGTTCTCAAAAGCAACTTGCAGGAATTGCGAAACCTCTTGGCTGAAGATAAGTATTTTCTGAAGCTGGCGGATGATTTAGAAAATTGTTTACAAGCAAATTCTCCTGAGCAAGAGCAAATCGTCCAAGCGATTCGCGTCCACGTCAGCGATATCTATCGACTACATCGCCGAATGCTTCGCAACCGTCGCGCTGCGGTGGAAGATGTGATATTTGACCGCAACTTTACGCCAAAAGAAGAGTACGATTTAGACGAGCGATCGCTTGATATCCACGAACTCCTCAATCAATGGCGGAGTGTTGCTCCTGCGGAAAAGCCATATCAGCAAGTTTTTCTGCTGTTATTTCTCGCTGCTGGTACTTGGTTAGGGATTTTAGAGCAGGTAATTACAGCGCGTTTAACTGCGAAACCTCATGCTAAACTCATCCAGGAATTTAAAGAAGATGATGTTCGCCTATTAACTACAACCCCCAAATTCTCAGGAGAAGAAGAGATTCTCCAATCCTTACTAAAAATTATTCGTCAACCTCAAGAGGACGGACAACGAACGGAAAATTTGAAAACAGTGCTGTTGAATCAGCTAGGTACTTATTTCAAAATTCCCGCAAACGTTCGGAAGAATCAAAAGGAATTCATCACGAGAATACAGCAGAGAATTAAGAGACCAATTACTGGCGATATTCTGCCCAAATTTGTTGTATTTACCAGTTTTGTGCAAACTTGTGGCGAAATTGTCCGGTATTTATCTGATACCTTTGGTGCAGAGACAATAGCTAGCCATCAATTTGGAGAATCACCAGACAAAGTTGAGGAAGGCTTAAATCGGTTCAAGAATAACCCCAACTGCTTTATTTTAGTATGCGATCGCTCTGGAGAAGAAGGACGTAACCTCCAGTTTGCCGATTGGTTAATTCATTTTGACCTGCCTTGGTCGCCTAATCAATTAGAGCAGAGAATTGGCAGACTTGACCGCATTGGCAGCAAAATTGGCATCCAATCTAGTGCCTTGATTGGCCCCTACTTGGAAGATAGCCCTCACAATGCTTGGTATAAAGTATTAAAAGATGGGTTTGGTATTTTCCAACAATCAATTGCCAGTCTCCAGTTTTATGTTGATGAGAAACTTGCAGAATTAGAAACAGTTTTGTTTCAATCAGGTGCGGTTGGATTGTTAGAGATGGTTTCACCAATTCAAGAGCAAATTGAAGCAGAAATAGCTAAAATTAGCGAACAAAATGCTCTAGATGAAATTGATGCCAACGATGAAATTGCTACCGAGTATTTTCAAGAGCTAGATAATTACGATGCTCGTCATCTAGAAATGAAACGAGCAATTGAAGGCTGGATTTGCGACGCGCTGGGATTCAGAGGACTGAATAACCCCGATTCATCAGAGATGCGACGTTATCAACCAACAACGCGGACATTGGTGCCGATAAATGATTTACAAAACCGTTTTGCAGAGAGTTCTTTAGACCAATTTGGTACTTATAATCGCAGAGTAGCAAACCAAAATGCTGGTGTTAAACTCTTTCGAGTTGGGGAAGGATTTGTCGAAGCACTCTCGAACTACATCAACTGGGATGACCGAGGTGAAGCCTTTGCTCTGTGGCGCACTGATGCATCTTGGGACGCGAAAGAAGGTAAGGAATGGTTCGGTTTTCAATGCAATTATGTAGTCGAGGCAAATTTAAGAACTGCCAAACAAGTTTTACTAGATAACAAACTAGATAATTCTCAATTCAAAAACTTGCAGCGACGTGTTGATGCTCTATTTCCACCAATTATAGAAACTATCTATGTTGATGGTCGCAAGCAGCCAATCCGGGTTGTTGAGGATAAAGCACTCTTAAGTATTCTGCAACGTCCATATAAAGACAAAAACAATAATCAAGGACGAGATTACAATCTAGCAAAAGAGCGCTTAGGAATTATTGACGATTTTGTTGACCCTAGTAAATGGCAAAATTTTTGCTATGAAATGCGTAACACTTCTGCGGAATTACTTTCCAATCGTCCCGATTTTATTGACTTATGTCAAAGTTGTGCTAAAGTCGCCGAAAAGAAATTAGCCAATAGAGTAGAACAATTACGCCTACGTTTAAACCAGCAAAGTTGGGATAATGCATTAGCTGAAGAATTGAAGATAGAAACTGCTTTAAATGCAGCCATTCTAGAGGGAATTCGCCAGCCGCTTCTAAGGCTTGACTCTGTGGGTTTTATTGTTGTATCGGGGCGATCGCTTGTGCAATTTGAGTGATATTATGTGCGATTAAATAGCCTTGGTAATCCTATTTCATTTCCAAAGATTGAGAGCTTGAAATCCCCGACTTATTTAAAAAGTCGGGGAGCTTTTTGTTATGGTGTTATTGATGACATTGCTGTAAAAATATGTACAGCACGTTTCAAGTAGATGATGTACAAAGTGCAGAACTCACACATCAGACATAAAAAGTTTGTACTGCATTCTGCCTTCAAACCCGTAGCTTTGTACTTCATGTAAAAGAAATTAGTATTCACCCCAACGATGCCACTGGTGAAAATCTGTTCCGGCACTCACAGCTAAACCAATTTGGTGCTGTGAAGATAGTTCATCGTGCCCACCTTCGTTTGCGCCAATGTAGTACATACGGAAACTGCCATCATCCATTGCGACGACACAAGGCGTGCCTACAGCCCGTGCATCCCAACGACCAGAACCCTTTTGAGCATGAGAAAAGATAGAACCTCCAACTTGCTGTCCTTGATGTTTTTGCCAATGAATCCCGTCGTCAGAAACAGCTAGACCGATGGAGTGATAACCACTGTTGTTAACACCTTCGTAGAACATTACATACTGTCCGTTTATTTTCAGAACATTGCGAGTACCAATACCTCTCTCATCAAAACTTCCAGGCTCACCTGGTTGTAAAATCTGACCAACTTTTTCCCAATGAAAACCATCGCTAGACACAGCTAAACCGACTAAGAATCCTTTGTCAGGATTTAAGGTATGGTAGTACATTTTCCAGGTTCCATCATCATCAGGCAAGACTTGTGGCCAGGCGCAAAATAGGGCATCAAACTCCCCTGCCTTACCTAAATCGAGAAAAGCTCCTTGATAAGTACCTTCCAACCGCACCCAATTTATGCCATCACGGGAGATAGCACAGCCAGGGCGCATATTTAACCCTTTAGCTTTAAAGCCTCCCATCTCAACAACTGTGTGGTCTCCACCGAAATACCACATCCAATAAAGACCATCGTGGAAGTAGACATTGCTTACACCAACATGGGCTGAGTCAAACCGACTAGAATTTTGGTGAGGCTCAAAGACAGCCCCCATAGTTAATAATCCCTGGACGCGTTGCCAATGAATTCCATCATCAGAAATTGCTAAACCACAGCGACCAGTGGGCAAATTGATTTGCCGATCAAACGACGCATCCCGACCGTAATACCACATTTTCCAAGTTCCATCGGGACAGTGCAAGACCTGTGGCGAAGAAACTCGTTCGGAATCCCACCAGCCTTCGGCTCCAGGCGTTAAAACCAATCCTGGTTGATCATTTGGGGTTTTTGGATGATTCATATCTAAATCTAAAATCTAACTTATTGAACGCTGAAGTTTCATACTTGACAAATTCGCTATTAATCCTATCGCTAAATTAGGTTTTTATTGAGAATCAATAATGAACGAATAAGGTTTAGAAAAAACGCGACTATTAGTCAGGGTGTAGTCTATCGCAGTACCAAAGAATTCACAAACAAAAGGAGAACCTATGGCTGACAAAAAGGTCGTGCTAGTAACAGGAGCATCATCTGGATTTGGGCAGTTAACTGCTCAAAAGCTTGCTCAAAAAGGTTACTGGGTCTTCGGTACTAGTCGCAAGGAACATCCAACTGTACAAGATGTGGAAATGTTGACACTCGATGTTACCTCTGAGTTTTCAGTGCAATCATGTATCAAACAGTTGCTCGCACGGACTACTCGCATTGATTTACTGATTAACAATGCTGGACAAATTCATGCCAGCATGATTGAAGAAACTTCTTTAGAACAAGCCAAGGAGGTTTTTGAAACCAATTTTTGGGGTGTTGTTCGGGTTAGCAATGCTGTTTTGCCAGTTATGAGACAGCAGCGTAGTGGGCATATTATTAATATCAGTTCGCTGGCGGGATTGATTGGCGCACCAGGCCAAGGTTTTTACAGTGCAAGTAAGTTTGCACTCGAAGGTTATAGCGAAGCATTGAGCGTGGAACTAGACCCCTTCAATATTAAAGTGTCTTTAATTGAGCCTGGTTACTTTAAAACCAACTTCAACGACGCCATGTTGTCACCTACATTGAATTACGCTGATTACGACAATGTACGCGATGTGATTCGCTCAACTGTTAGTCAAGCAATTGCACAAGGCGACGATCCTGAAAAAGTTGCACAGACGATTCTATCTGCTGCTCGTAGTCGGTTGCCACGATTACGCTATCGTGTTGGCAATGAGGCACAATGGTTGCCTCGCTTAAAAGCAATATTGCCAGATAACTTATTTCGATTTGGTGCGCGCAAGCGGTTGAATTTACCATAAATCACAGCCAAATCTTCTACAACGCTCGATATTACACGCTCAAGGTAGGTGCTAGGGCTAAAGTTTTCGTCAGATCGGTAAGGAGAACGCGATCGCAGAGGTTAAACAATTCTGCCTCTGTAGAAGTGTGTCGCATCAACCGTAAAAAATGACCTTCAGTATCAACACTCAGGGCAATGTAGTTGAGGAACATTTTTAGGTAGCCGACGCGCGATCGCTCTGGCATAGTTGCTGCTGTGGGGGTTTGCCATAAACGATCGATATAGTTGCGTACTTCTGCTAAAGGAACGGGCGCGATCGGCTCTCTTCGCAAAGCTTGCCGAATTTGATTAAAAATCCAAGGATTCCCGATCGCCCAGCGTCCCACCATCACACCTGCCGCGCCCGTTTGAGAAAGCACTTCAACAGCCGTTGTCGCCGAGTTAATATTGCCATTGGCAAGCACTGGACAATGAACTCGTCTAACTGCTTCAGCGATCAGATCATATTTCACTGCCCCGTGGTACATATCTTTTACCGTGCGACCATGCAAACTCAGCAAATCAATGTTGTGGCGATTGATTATATCTAGAATTGTATAAAAATTATCTGTATTTTCAAAACCTACACGCATTTTGACGGTCAGAGGTCGATTGTTGACTGCTTGCCGCAATTCTCCCAAAATCCGATCCACTTTTTCTGGTAAGAGCAGCAATCCACCCCCAACATTTTTGCGATAGATTCTAGGTGCTGGACAGCCCATATTCAAGTCAACTCCAGCGATATTATAGTTGCAGAGTTCCTTTGCTGTTCTTACTAAGTCTGGAATGCTTTCGCCAATCATTTGCGCAAAAACGGGACGACCTGTGTCGTTTTCGGTGATTGCTGCCAGAATGCTACGATTGAGCCGTGAGGTATCATTGACGCGGAAATATTCGGTGAAAAAGTAGTCAGGGCTGCCGTAGTGGGCAATCACCTTCATAAACCAGAGGTTTGTCACATCCTGCATGGGCGCAAGAGCGGTGAGGGGTAAGTGTGGATAAAACGATTGGGGGAGCGATACCTGGGGCATAAAAATGAAGAGCGATCGACAAAGCTCACTGTTAAGTTATAAATAGCTAGACGTAAATCAATTAAAGTTTGTAGTGTACCCCTTCAGGGAAGCAAGCTACGCATAGCGTCTCGTAGAGAGGAATTTAGTCTTAATTATCGTTGCTTTGAGCGATGAATCGCTCACTACAAACACAACTATTGCAAAAACGAGAACTGTCAGAATTTTGTGGACGTAGGCAATCAATATTAGTACAGTAGCTCATACTATATGACTTCTATTTATTGCAATTACTATATATAAAGTATTCCCATTAGAAAAGCACTCTTACTAGTAGAAAAGACAGCGATGCCTACGGCGGGCTACGCCTACGCACTTTGCAAGTTTTGGCATAGTAGTAGTGTACTGCCTGTTGCAAGCGATCGCTGCTTTAGTGCAACTTTGACTTTTTGAATTTTTTATCAGATACAAGGGTGCTATAACTAAATACAAGTGTCAAAAGCTACTCAATCCAATGTCAAATCCCATCAGGTTTTCTCTGAAACTAGAGCCGTCTACAGAAACTTAGAGCTGACCTATTACGTAAAAAAACATAAAAATAGGTTTTGTTAGTCTCTAATTTGTTCTTCTCTGTTATTGTTCTAAAAGAAAATTCTTTTGCTCCAAGTCTTTATCCTAATTTTTATTAACCAGGTATGTGTCTCAATGATGTAGTGATTGACCGTGCCAACCCCAGTGATGTTACTGGAATCGTCAAGTTGGCCCAAGCCAATGATGCAGAACATGGTGGCATGTTGTTAGGTCATCTTGAGCCAGAGGCTGTGATGATGACTATCTCTCAAATACCGAGCGTTGTAGCCCGAAAAAATGGTCAAGTTGTAGGATTCTTACTCAGTTGGTCAAAGACAACTGCTAATCTACCAATTATAAAGGTGATGTTACAAACCTATCCTGGTACAAAAGATGCTTACTTGTATGGCCCTATTTGTGTTGATGAAACTATTCGTGGACAAGGTATTGCTGCGGTAATGTTTGCTAAGTTGAAAGATTTTCTACCAAAGCGGGAAGGAATACTGTTCATCAAGGCAAACAACAAAGCATCACTTCAAGCACATCAAAAGATGGGTATGTGCAAGATGGCAGAGTTCATCTATGAAGGTACTGAATTTTTGATATTTGCGTATAGTAGCTAACTACTTGATAGGTTCTCTTTGAGTTTAAACTGAGTGGCTAATCTGAATCATTGAAGTTATTTACTACTTGCTTAGTCTGGAAAATGACACAAGAGGGTTATTAGCCAACAGCCAATAAATTTATTTCATGACGGAAAATGGGGCTTGATGGTGTAAATTATTTGTCCATAAGTCTATAATCTGCTCTTATTGGAATCCGAACCTCTATGCATTTACTCAAAGTATCAATTTTGACATTATTATTCACTACATTTTCATTTGTTCAACAAAGCCGTGCTGATACCAGTGCGCCACCCATTAAGAAACAGGTTCAGGAAGTAGCACAGTGGTTCACTGGTTTTTTTAATAATGCTCAACAGGTTGCTAATAGTCCCTCTGTGCCATTAATTACTATATCAACTTGTAATGTACAACTGGATGGTACTAATCCTCTGGCTGAAACACAGAACGTTTATCTAGAGCAAGAAAGCCCAGGTTTT
The DNA here is from genome assembly GCA_015206945.1 of Nostocales cyanobacterium LEGE 12452. GTDB lineage: Bacteria > Cyanobacteriota > Cyanobacteriia > Cyanobacteriales > Nostocaceae > Nostoc. The sequence goes on from JADEXV010000068.1 coordinate 12,429, forward strand.
GAGCGGCTACGCCTTTATTCTTTTAATCAAGGAAATTCGGCTGTGAATCTAAGTATTAGCAGCTTTGTAAATGAAAATACTGTACGCGGGTTATGCAATCATTCTCAGTCTAGGCGACAGCTTAGTATTAACAATGTTGAGAAGAACACCTGTAATCTGCAATTATTTTGGGAGCCGAACAGTTACATTGGGAATAACGCTCCCAATGGCTGTATAACAAATAATGGCTTCAAAGTTATTTCTGATATAACTATTGAGCAAAGTAGCATCGACTCCTTAGACAAAATTTTTGACAAGAAAGGCAATTTACTTGTAGCCACACCCATTGAATTTCGTCGAGTTAATTCTGTTCCAGAACCCTCTGTCATATTCGGGTTGCTGGCTTTGGGAATTTGGAGTGCAAAAAATGCAATTTCAGATCGGCAAAAACAGAAATCAAAAAAGAATTAAATCTCTATTTAAAGTTACTGATATTAGGGCGAAAAGTTTGTAAGCTTTAGCTGACTAACATGAGCCGGATAAATTTAATTAGTGTCCAATAACTAAACATTCATTTTTTACTCTGGTAAGCATATCGTTAAAAGCAGCAGCATAGTGCTGGTGCTAAAGGGGGGGATTAAAGGCGTGATGCTGCGTCAGCGTAGCCTATTGTAGATATCGCTCTTTCTGTGTATTAGGGTTGGTAGTACTTCGACAAAACTTGATGGAAGTGAGAAATTCCATATTCAATGTCTGCAAGCTGAAGTACACCATAAGCTTTGGAGTGAACACTTGCTTGTAGCGATCGCACTACCCCAAAGTCTTCATTTAACACCCGCTCAAATTCAGGTCGAAATTCATCCTGCTTATAAGGAAATGCTTCAATCTGTGCTTTTGTTTGATAAATAAAAACCTCAAACTTAGTTCTTGTGGGAGATAAAGGAGTCAGCCGAAAAACTGAAACTTTGTCTCTTGCAGTATTAATCATCATGTTGGGAAAGATGAAGCCCTGGTAAGATTGTCCCCTTGGTTCTCCTGAAAAAGCGGGGTGATCTTTGACAAATTCATCATCTGTAAAAGGAACAAATATCTGATAGTGTCGCCCAGTTGGAGTGTAAATAATATTCTTCGGATCGAAACACTTTAAACTTTGGGCATGAACAACTGACAAGTGATAACACTCTAGATAATTTTCAATAGGAAATTTCCAATTGGCTGGCTCTTCATAAAACCAGTGGTCAACTTGCTGAAGTTCCTGCCAACGGTGCTGATACTGCTCTAAGTAAGCTGAAAATCCAGCCAAATAACTTACTAGAGATTCCCCTTCTGCTTCTGAATGAACAAAAATAAAGCCGCCCCATGTCTCCACTCGTCCCTTAGCTAGATAAACAGCCGACTTATCTAAATTGGGAAAACACTCAGCGCGAGGTAAATCTTTAAGATTGCCTTCATAATTGAAGTTCCAACCATGATACGGACAACGCACCCGTTGACCATTTGCGCTCCGCATAGTATAAATACAACTAAGTGATTTTTCTGGTATTTGATAGTATGAAGTTTGTGATGGGTAATCTAGGTTAAGCCAAGACCTAAGCGAACCAAGATTTACCACTCATGAAGATACATCCATCTAGCAAAGTCCGTGCATTTTCATTACACCTTGTTCTGATCGTTCCTTTCGTATTGCAAGTTTTTGCCATCGTGGGACTGGTTGGGTATTTGTCGTTTAAAAATGGCGAGAAAGCGGTGAACGATCTTGCGGATCAATTGATGGAACGAACCAGTGGTGAAGTAAATCAACATTTGGATGCTTACCTGTCGATTCCCCATAAAGTTATCCAGTTAAATGCGGATGCAATTCGTATGGGATTGCTGAATGTGCGGGAGCGTCTCAAGGTTGGCAAGTACTTTTGGCATCAAATGCAAGCCTATGACCTAACCTTTATCAGCTTGAACCTAGCAACTGGGGAAGGAACTGGAGCCGGCCGTTACGATGGCAAAACGGTGACAATCGATGATAATGCGATCAAAACGCCAAACCTGCCGAAAAATACGAAAACTTACTTAACAGATAATGATGGCAACCCAACCAAAGTGATGACGACCAGTACTTGGGATACCGTCAATGAACTTGCCTACACTGAACCTGTCAAAGCCGGGAAACCTGTCTGGGTTCGCATTTATACTTATTACGATCCTGCTTATCCTCCGTATATTGTGGCATCGGCAGGCCGTCCGATTTATGATGCCAGCAAAAAACTGATTGGTGTTGTGGGGGCCGAAATTCACCTGTTGAAACTCAGTGAATTTTTACAGAAATTAAATGTCAGCAGCTTCGGACAAGTTTTTATTATGGAGCGTGATGGTATGTTGGTTGCCAATTCTGCTCAAGAAAAGCCTTTTACCGTAGTCAATAACGAAATTAAACGCCTTAAAGCGATCGACAGCCCCAATCCGGTGCTACAAAGCATTGCCAAGCAGCTTCAGCAGCGCATTCCAGATTTTCAGTCCGTTACCAATACCCAAAAACTGAAAGTTAATGTTCAAGGAGAAAATTTATACGTGCATGTTGTACCTTGGCGTGACCAACATGGTTTGGACTGGTTAGTGGTAGTTGGTACTCCGGAAAAAACTTACATGTCGCAAATCCATACCAATACCCAAATTAGCATCCTGCTGTGTTTTGGGGCACTGATAGTAGCAACGACGATTGGCATATTTACCTCGCGTCGGATTGCAGATCCTATCTTGCGTTTGAATCAGACCACCAAAGCAATAGCATTTGGTGATTTAGAACAGACACTCCCAGAGGGGAATATCCATGAACTCAACACTCTTGCTCACTCTTTTAATCACATGGCAGGGCAATTGCGGGAATCCTTTATTGCTTTAGAAAACAGTAATGCCGAACTAGAAGCGCGAGTCGAACAACGGACTGTTGAACTTAAAACAGCTATGGGTGAATTGCAGCGTACCCAAGCACAAGTAGTTCAAAGTGAAAAAATGTCTAGTCTGGGTCAACTGGTAGCAGGTATTGCCCATGAAATCAATAACCCAGTCAACTTTATTCACGGCAATCTTACTCACTTGGATGAATATACTCAAAACTTGTTACAGATGATTTATCTTTACCAAGAACGCCATTCTAGTCATGACCCAGAAATTCAAGCATTAGCAGAGGAAATCGATCTAGAATTTCTCATCGAAGATTTACAAAAGATACTGCCTTCGATGAAAATGGGGACTGAAAGAATTCGTAATATTGTGCTATCGCTGCGGAATTTTTCGCGTATGGATGAAGCGGAATTTAAGACAGTTGATATTCATGAAGGTATCGAAAGTACGCTCTTGATTCTGCAACATCGCCTTAAAGATAAACCAGACCGTCCAGCAATTGAAGTTATTAAAAATTATGGCAACTTGCCGCAAGCGGAATGTTATCCTGGTCAACTCAACCAAGTATTAATGAATATTTTGGTAAATGCAATGGATGCCCTTGATGAGTTGGATATCAAGCGTACCTCTCAACAGATTGAGGAAAATCCCAGTCAAATTACTATCCGCACTTCAGTAGTTGATTCACAATCAATAGAAATTGCGATCGCTGATAACGCACAAGGAATGCCAGAATCGGTTCAAAGCCGGATCTTCGATCCATTTTTTACTACCAAACCTGTAGGCAAAGGAACAGGCATGGGTATGGCAATCAGCTACCAAATCATTACGGAAAAGCATGGTGGGAAATTGCAATGTTTTTCTAGCCTTGGGCAGGGCACTAATTTCATAATTCAAGTGCCTATCCGACAAAAAGCTCCTGAACCCCTCCTCAAAGTATAGAGCGATCGCATCATTTTTTGGAATTGTTAAACCAATGTTATTTGGCTCAATTGATGACACGCCCTAGAAACAATTTTCAAAGAATACTTTTGTACTAAGGTGTTGTGTTTGAGTTGACATTTGAAGCACTGAAACAATATCAGGAATAAAACTATCAGATTCTTTTTCTGCTGCCGATGTCTCCAAAGCTTCCTCTACTTACACAACGATAAAATATTTTTCTATTACCTTCCCTCTATCAAAAATCTATCTCTACCTCACTGCCTTTATCCTTCAACAGTTAGAAGCAACGAATTTTGCTCCATGCAAAGCTATGAAGGCAAGTTCTCATACTGTGGCAAAAGGATAAATTTGTGGATATTAGCAGACGAAATTTACTGAAGGTAGTTTCTGCTTCTGGTTTAGGTGGAGCTGGGGTATTTGCTTTACAAGGTTTAACCAAACAGGTTTTAGCGCAAAATCAGTCGACCCCACTCCAGATTAAAAAAGGGGAAATGCTCTACAGGCAACTAGGACGCATTAAAGAACAAATATCTGTAATTGGTCTAGGTGGTCATCATATTGGTAGACCAAAAGATGAACAAGAGGGTATTAATCTGATCCGTACTGCTCTCGATCGCGGGATCAATTTTATGGACAATTGCTGGGATTACCATAATGGAGGTAGCGAAATTCGCATGGGTAAAGCTCTGCAAAATGGTTATCGTCAAAAAGCTTTTCTGATGACTAAAATCGACGGTCGCACAAAGGCGGCGGCGGCTAAACAAATTGATGAATCTTTAAAACGTTTGCAAACAGACCACATTGATTTGTTGCAGCATCATGAAGTTATTCGTATGGAAGACCCAGACCGGATTTTTGCCCCTGGTGGTGCGATGGAAGCAGTTGTGGAAGCACAAAAAGCTGGCAAGATTCGCTACATAGGCTTTACTGGACACAAAGACCCTTTAGTACACCTGAGAATGTTGGAAGTTGCCAATCAAAACAACTTCCGTTTTGATGCAGTGCAGATGCCGTTAAATGTTATGGATGCCCATTTCCGCAGTTTTGAGAGGCAAGTTTTACCCAGACTGGTTGAAGACGGAATTGCAGTACTGGGGATGAAATCAATGGGCGACCAAAACATTCTCAAAAGCAATGTGGTCAAACCGATCGAATGTCTGCATTACGCGATGAATCTGCCAACTTCAACGGTGATTACAGGCATTGAAAGTATGCCCATCTTAAACCAGGCTTTCGAGGCAGTACGTACTTTTAAACCCATGAGTCAGGAACAAGTTAGAGCATTACTGAATCGGACTCGCCAAGCTGCTCTCAAAGGTGAGTATGAACTGTTTAAAACCACTAACCAATTTGATGGTACAGCCAAAAATCCTGAGTGGTTAGGATGAGTTTTAGCTAGGGCGTGTTTGAAAACTAAGGTTCACAGCAAACAACCGTATATCTTACTGTGGGCGCAAAACTAGCAGAGCGGTTGCAAAGTTCAGAACTGAGCGATCGCGAGTTAGAAGTGTTGCGCCTGATGGAAGTACTCAAAAAATGTCATCATAGTTAGAGTGAAAACATTCTGGAGACAAGACAACGGTTTACGCACGCCCTTTAGCACGGTTAATTGAACAATTGCAACGCCTACCGGGAGTTGGCCCCAAAAGTGCCCAACGACTGGCTTTGCATATTTTGAAGCGACCAGAAGCAGAAGTAGAAGCTTTGGCGCAAGCTTTAGTTGAGGCCAAAAAACAGATAGGCTTGTGTTCTGTTTGCTTTCACTTATCTGCTGAACCTGTTTGTGAAATTTGCCGCAATGCCAACCGTGACAATAACACTATCTGTGTTGTTGCAGATCCTCGCGATGTGATTGCGCTGGAAAAAACCCGCGAATACAAAGGCAAGTATCACGTTTTAGGCGGGGTGATTTCGCCAATTGATGGAATTGGCCCAGATCAGTTGAATATACTAGCTTTGCAGCGCCGGGTAAGTCAGCAAAAACCTCAAGAAGTAATTCTCGCAATTAGTCCGAGTGTAGAAGGGGAGACAACAACTCTGTATATCGGTCAGCTGTTGAAACCATTTACCAAGGTGACGCGGATTGCTTTTGGTTTACCTGTAGGTGGCGATTTGGAGTACGCAGATGAAGTTACTTTGGCGAGGGCGTTGGAAGGCCGTCGAGAGTTAGATTAAATTTTGTTGATTTTGCTGGTTAATCACTTTCTCGACTATTGACTGTACATAACATCCGATCGCAAGACGTACTTCCGCCCCTGGATAATAGTAGCGCCCTCATGTACTAGTTCGTGGACAAAACACAAAGCCATACCTGTTACTGGAAGCACAGCTAGATTAGATAAATCTATGTAGTATTCAGGAAGATAAAAGCGGGTTTCGCCACCTTCAAAGCCTTCATTTAGATAAATCATAAAAGTCAATAAACTTTCCTCACCGTTAGTTCGTCGATAAGGACCATCATGGTGAGGTGCAAACCTCTGGCCTGGATCGTAGCGATAGAAACGAAAACGCTCATTCAGCCCAACTGGATGCCATCTACCAATGGTCTTGGGGATATAATTTGACACACGCTGCCATAAATCAAAAGCACGCTCCCGGTCATCTAGAATAACGCGCTGATTATTGCGGATGTCGGGACGCATTTTAAAACCTCGGTGGGTAGTAATAGGAGCATCTGTATAGCCAATGTTTTCTGTTAAAGTAATATACTCAGCGCATTCTGCTGGCGAAAGAATATTTTCCAGCGTAAAAATTTGGTTGCGAAGCAAATCTTTTTTGGTCATGGTTAAGCTGATTGAGATTTAAGCCTGATGGTAGCGTATTCTTTATAACTCAATACGGTTCAGTTGAGCCTAAAATCTAATGAACAGAAATAGAGTTTTAGCAATTATTTGGCCCTAGCAAATCTGCAATTGTAGTCAGTAATTCGGTTGGTTGTACTGGTTTGGCAATGTGTTTCTGAAAACCAGCTGCTAAGACTTGCTCGCGATCGCTTTCTCCAGCATAGGCGGTAAGAGCGATCGCCGGAATTTCCCCGCCCTCCTCTTTGGGCATGGCTCTGAGCATTTTAATCAGGCTGTAGCCATCCATTTCTGGCATTCCTAAATCACTTATTAATAAATTAGGTACAGCCTGTGCTATAGTTTTAAGCGCCTCTTTTACCGATGCTGCGGCAGTTATCAACGCCCCATTCTGCTGTAGCAAGAAGTGCAAAAACTCCCGTGTGTCAACATCATCATCGACAATTAATATCCGTAGTCCACGGAGAACTGACGAGTTAAATTTCTCCCCTGCTCCTCCTGCTTTCTCTGCACCCTCAGTTTCCTTCATCACGGGCAGTCTGACAGTAAAAACTGCTCCCTGTCCAATTCCTGGACTGGCTGCTTTTACAGTACCACCGTGCAACTCTACTAAGTGACGAACTATTGCCAATCCCAGTCCCAGTCCGCCGAATGTCCTGGTTGTGCTGCTATCGGCTTGACGAAAATATTCAAATACTTGGGGTAGAAATTCAGGGGAAATACCTTGGCCTGTGTCTTTAACTTGAATTATTGCTGAGTGGAAAGTCAATTCACGACTCAATGACAAGCTAACTTCCACTGAACCACGAGAGGGAGTGAACTTAACTGCGTTCGAGAGTAAATTCCCTACAACTTGCTGTAAGCGATTGTAATCACCTAACACTAACACTTTACTAACATTGGGATCGAGCTGTACTTTAATCTGGATAGATTTGGTTTCGGCGATTAACCGGACTGTTTCTAATGCAGCATCAATTACAGCTACCAGGTTAACAGTGGCAAAAGTCAGGTTCAACTTACCGCGAATAATTCGGGAGACATCCAGCAACTCATCAATTAATTGAATCTGCAATTGAGCATTTCTTTCGATGGTTTCTAAAGCCCGATTTGTAGTCACTTCATCAAATTTGCGGCTTTTGAGTAGCGATGACCATCCTAAAATCGGGTTGAGGGGCGATCGCAATTCGTGGGAGAGAATTGCGAGAAACTCATCTTTATTCCGGTTTGCCTGTTTGAGTTCCTCTGCTTGTTGCCTGAGTGCCTTTTCTAATTGCTTTCTGGGGGTTAGGTCTAGAATAAAACAGATCCAAGACGCTGGATCTCGCTCCACCAAAGCACCACCAATTAGTATGGGAATGCGGGAACCATCCTTGCGGATGTATTCTTTTTCAAAGGGAGTAAATAGCCCAACCGTTAAAAGTTGCTCTATCCCTTGGCGATCGAGAGCATGATATTCCGGTGGGGTGATGTGTTGTCTGCGTATCTTACCCGCTAATAGTTCCTCTCGCGTATAACCCACCATTTCTAAAAAAGCCTCGTTCGCCTCAGTAATGTAATCGGGAGTAGCGAACATAATGCCAATAATGTTGGAATCAACTAACCGCCTTAATTGAGTTTCACGCTGGCGCAAATCATTTTCTACCTGTTTGCGTTGGGTAATATCTTGGGTAGTACCCATCATCCGTACTGCCTTACCCTCGGCATCATAAAAGACGCGACCTTTAGCAGAAATCCAATGAATACTACCATCAGACCAAAGGATGCGGTATTCAATGTCACAGTCAACCTGTTCTTCAAGAGAGCGAGCGATCGCTTCATGAATGCATTGGCGATCTTCTGCATATACACAGTTGAGGAAAATCTCAAAGTCGATTTCGGCTTCTAGGGACACTCCAAACAGCTGCCGACATTTGTCTGTCCAAATCACCTCGTTGGTACTGATATTCCAAAACCACATACCCAGTTCAGCAGCATTAGTAGCCAACCGAATCCGTTCTTCACTCTCGCGCAGATTTGTTTCAATTTTTTGACGTTCCCATAGGGCAGCTTGCTGTTTGGTAATATCAGTACTCGCACCAACTACCCTAACTACCTGACCATTTGCATCCCGGACTGCAAACCCCTGGTCTACCACCCACAAATAGCGGCCATCTTTGTGACGCACTCGATACTCAATGCAATAACGGTTTCCATTGGCCATACTAGCCATGAATTGGTCATTAACTCTTTGTTGGTCATCGGGGTGGATGCGTTCTTGCCACCATTGGAAGGTAGGTTCCGTTTCTTGTTGTGTGTAGCCAAAAACCTGGGTTAGACCCTGAGTTCTTTCCACAGTATTTCTCGCTATCTCCCAGTCATAGATTAGGCAATTAACTGCCGCCGCTGCTAGCTCAAACCTTTCGTTACTTTGCCGCAGAGAAATTTCTATGTGTCGTCGCTCTGTAATATCAAAAGCGATTCCCAAAAGATATTGCGGCAATCCATCAGCAGTTCTGCTGTGTACAGTGTCATAGCTACAAAACCAGCGCCACTCTCCATTAGCATGTCGAATTCGGTATTCAAAGCTGAGGACTTCACCCTGATGAGTAGAATTAAATTGTTCAAGATAGCTAGGGAGTCGAGCCAAATCTTCAGGGTGTAAAAGTTGGATAAATAACTCCTTTCCCATCGCCTGGATTTCTGCTGGTGTGTAGCCCCAACCTTGAGCAATTTCGTAATTAACGTAAGAATTTTGCTGCTCAATTAGGTCATAAATGTAGATTATCCCTGGAAGAGTCCCAGCAATTTGTTGAAACAGACGTTGACTATCCCACAATGCCTGAAATTCATCTGCATCAACTTGTTGAGTATTTTGTTCGCAACTACAGTCATCCTGGAACTGGGCACGCTTAGATGCCGTAATATCTGAAAAAGTTGTGACGATCGCATACAGATTGCTTGCTTCAGTTTGAAACAGAGGTTGCGAGGACAACAACAGCCAAACTAGCTCACCATTTGGCTTATAAAAGCCACACACCACATTTAAGCAAGGTTTACCTGTATTTTGAGTAACGATCGCAGGGTGAGTTTTACTGAGTAAAGGAGAGCCATCTTCATGAATAAATTGCCACTTGGGATCGAGCAAATTTTGCCCCACAAGCTGTTCTGCGGTTAGTCCCAAAATGCGATCGCTAGCAGCATTGCAAGCCTGGATAGTGCCATCAGGCAACTGAAGCACCATTCCTTCTTCTCCACTGGCGACTAGCGAAGAATTTGCCTTTTTACTAACTTGCCGATGCAGCAGCTTGTGATTAGCCAGCTGGTTGTGGAACTTTTCCGCGTCTGGCATTATTCTAAAAAGTTAAATGATTTTAAAGTTAATCTAAAATTGAGTGGCTCATACTTACATAAATTTTAAGGCAATTTCTTCCATCTTGAGGTCAAAGCTGCGATCGCTACTTCTATCACCGAAACAGTGCTGAATGCTGAGTAATGAGTGCTGAGTAAAAAAAAGTAATAATCGCACTCTGCACTCTTAAATCTTATAGGCTTAGGGAACTTACACAGAAAATTAAACTCATTACTCAGCACTCAGCACTCATTACTCAGCACTCTTAAATCAACCCCCAACATGAATAGCAGGTCGCATATCGGGATTCTTTTCAGCCCGACGCAGTACTTCACGGGTAACTACAGCAATGTCACCTTCACCAAACAAGATAAAACGCAATAGGTATTGTATGGGATTTCCCTCAGCCCAGCCGAAGTAAGCATGGGGAATCTTACCTGTTTGGTCGCGAATGTAAAGTAGTAAAGCTGCGATCGCATTGGGGACTGCTGCACTTTCAGCCCGGAGGATGCGATAGTCACCAACTTGTACCCCTTTTACTTTGATCACATCCGCAAATTCCGAAGCATCGGATACATGAATTTCTAGAAACAGAATTGGATTGTTGGCTGGAATATGGTTGTCTTCGCGTACCTCTTTCTCTTTCATAAAATACTCTAGAACATCGCCCGCATTCAACCGATTTGCAATCAGTCGTATTGTTCCCTGGCTATCTTCAGCAAGGAATTGGCTAGCAAGTTCGTCAACTTCAATTCGCTCTGCTCGCAGTTCCGTTGAACGCCAAACACGAGAAACCAACGAGGTAAAAATGATTGCACCAATGAAAAACCCAGCAATTCTAATGCCTTCTGGTCTTTCAATGATATTGACAATGGTGGTATATACAAATAACAGTGCAATGAGGCCAAAAACGAATCTTGCTCGCTTCTGTCTGTGACGATGGGCTGATAAGGTGACGGCAAAGGCGGCTGAGGTGATCAACACCAGCACACCAGTTGCGTAAGCCCCACCTTGGGCTTCTACATTTGCTTTGAAGATAACTGTGACAACAAAAGCGATCGCTGTGTAGACTAACACTAAAGGTCGCGTTGCCCGTGCCCAATTGGGTGCCATACCATAGCGTGGTAGGTAGCGAGGCACGATATTTAACAGCCCTGCCATTGCAGATGCACCTGCAAACCACAAAATAGAAATAGTACTTAAATCATAAATTGTGCCAAAGCCATCGCCCAAATACAGATGTGCTAAATAAGCAAGGGCGCGTCCATTGGCTTTGCCCCCCGATGCAAATTCTGCGGTTGGAATCAGTAGAGTGGTTATAAAGCTGGTGGTAAGCAAAAAGAAGCTCATAATCAGAGCAGCAGTAGTGAGCAGCTTGCGTGTATTCCGAATCCGCCCTTTGGGATGCTGCGAAGTGCTGTTACTGCTACCTTTAACCAGAGGCATAACGGTAACACCAGTCTCAAAACCTGATAATCCCAGCGCTAATTTGGGGAAGATGAGGAGAGAGATGCCGATTAGGAGCAAAGGGTTGGAATGGCGAGCAAAAATTGCCGTTTGCCAGTTTGCGATCGCTTCTGTATGAGTTAATATTTGATACACACCGACGCCAACGACAATAAAGTTTAACAGCAGATAAGCTCCCACCAAAACTACTGCAATCCCAATGGCTTCTCGGAAACCTCTCAAGAAAACTGCACCTAGTAATGCAACTAATATCAGGGTAATTGCGATCGTCTGATTGTGAAGCCAAATTGGTGTCAGCGGATTTTCGATGATATGGGCTGTGGCATCAGCTGCTGACAAGGTAATGGTAATAATAAAGTCAGTTGCCACAAAGCCAAGTAAGCACAGTACAAGTAATTTGCCTTGCCACCAGGGAAGTAAACGCTCTAACATTGCGATCGACCCTTCACCATGAGGGCTTTCGGCAGCAATGCGCCGATAAATTGGCAACGCTCCAAAGAGCGTCAGTAAAACCAGAACCAGGGTAGCTATAGGAGAAAGAGCGCCAGCCGCCAGTGCTGCAATCCCTGGTTGATAGCCAAGGGTCGAGAAATAATCTACACCAGTCAAGCACATCACCTGCCACCAAGAATGCTGGCGATGTGGTTCTTCTTTGCGGTAAGGGCCTTCTTTCTCTCGTCGTTGGTCTTCTTCAAGCAACCAATGGATTAACTGGCTGCCTAGCCGTTTTGTTGAAACAATTGATTTAGCCATCAAATACGGTTGTGTTGCAAAAGTCGGCTTTGTGATTTTTTTAAGCCTTCGTGGTTTATTAAAATTTTTAACTACAAAGGCATAGCACTATTATTGTATGTTAAGCATCCTGTCCGATTTACAAAATATATAGTGGTTATTCGTAGCCGTCTACCATATCAAGATCGGTTGCAGCTTTTGGTATAGGAATAATTAATACTGCAACCGTATATTTTGGGTTTAACGCTTTCGTATCCTTAGCACCTTCGAACTGTATTAGTTAAAAAAAAAGGTGCTGCTAAACAAGGTATGTACGCAATTAACAAATCAGCCCCAAAACAAAAGTCACTTTTAGTTATACGATGTTTGTGTAATTGACCATAAAATAATTAACCTGCTAATCTATAACTCTGTTTGTGTAGCCGCAGATTTTAGTTTGATGGAATTATGGACATATAGTTGTACACCATCCATATACGGGCAATCTGTTAGGTAGGCTCGTAGCATCATGCGAACCAATCTACAGCAACTACACTAATTCAGATGTTTGACAATATTTGCAAATTCTTAGTTGAGAACTTCTCCAGTGACTTCGCGACATGGTTATTAGGCGAATCTATTAATTTAACAGAACTAAGTCCAAAAGAATTATCTCTCGAACCCATTCGGGCTGATGCTCTAATTCTGTTGCAGTCGGAGCAAAGCATATTGCATTTGGAATTTCAAACCCAAGTCGATGCAGAAATTCCTTTTCGGATAATTGACTATCGATTGCGAGTATATCGCCGCTTTCCAGACAAAGCAATGTATCAAGTCGTAATTTACCTTAAGCAGACAAATTCAAATTTGGTGCAACAAAATACATTTACAATTGCTGGGACACGACATGAATTTGCAGTTATCAGACTTTGGGAACAACCAACTGAAGTATTTCTGAGAACACCTGGACTTTTACCTTTAGCGGTGTTAAGCAGTACAATTGATCCAGAAGTTATACTTAATGAAGTGGCACGCGAAATTAATGGTATTACAGAATTAAGAACTCAAAGTAATATTGCTGCTTCTACAGCGATTTTAGCTAGTTTAGTATTAGATAAAGAGGTTATTAAACGAGTTTTGAGGTCAGATATTATGCGTGAGTCAGCGATTTATCAAGACATTCTACAAGAAGGCAAGGCTGAAGGTAAGGCTGAAGGTAAGGCTGAAGGCAAAGCTGAAGGTAAAGCTGAAGGTAAGGCTGAAGCGTTACTCGAAGTGGCAAGAAACCTATTTAGCACTGGTATGCCATTAGAACAGATCGGCAGAGTCACAGGATTATCAATTGAGCAGTTACAGTATTTACAGGCAAGTGAGTCCAATCAATAAATAATCGGTGCAGGTTGACTGCACCGATTAATAAGTATGAATCGAATTGAACATCCCATTGTTTCACGCCAATGCTGAAGCTTGGGGTTTGGCAAAAATCATTCTTCCTGCTGTAGTTTGCAAAGCACTGGTAACTACTACTCGCAGTTCACCACCCACATAACTGCTACCTTCTTCAACAACTACCATTGTGCCGTCATCTAGGTAGCCAATGCCTTGACTGGGTTCTTTGCCTTCCTTGAGAATTTTTAAATCCAAGTTGTCGCCAGGTAAATAACTGGGACGGACGGCATTCACTAAATCATTCACATTCAAAACAGGTACTTTTTGAACACTAGCAACTTTAGACAAGTTGTAGTCGTTGGTTAGCAGTGTACCGCTGATTTCTTGGGCGAAGCGTACTAACTTGGCATCCACTGTGGGAATATCTTCGTAGTCAACTGTATTAATCAGGATGCGATCGGGATAATCTTCCTTAATACGGTTGAGAATTTCTAGTCCTCTCCTTCCCCGTACCCGCTTTTGATCTTTGCTAGCATCCGCTACTTGTTGAAGTTCTTGCAAGACAAACTGTGGTACGAGAATTTGCCCTTCTAAAAACCCTGTTTCTAGTAAGGCTTCAATACGACCATCAATAATACAGCTAGTATCTAGAACTTTGGTATTGGCTGGTTTTAATGTTCCTTCCACTACCATTGATTCAACGGTGTTGGGATTAATGAACCGCAGTAAGCCTCGCCCGTGGGTGTCTGCCAAATTCATGCCAGTGACGGAAAGGATGATACTACCGACAACTGCCACCAATGGCTTAATAAATCCAAAATCTGCCGGGATCGGGAGCAAAAATAGTGGGGCTAGCATCAGGTTGGCTAGTAATAGCCCAATCACTAAGCCGATCGCACGAGTTAAGATCACTTCCAGAGGCATTTCTTTGACTTGTGATTCTAGGCGACGATATGTCGTCTGGAAACTCAGCCCGATTGCACCACCAATAATAGCGGCAAAGACGGCAACAACTAAGCGTAGAGCTTCTAGATTCGTTACCTGATCTAGCGCTCCATTGGGTAGTAGTTCAATGCTGTAGAACCCTATTCCCGACGCTGCTAGGATAAATGAGAAAATAATAATGGCGTCAAGCATGGTTGTCTTGTTTTCCTGCAACTGTGTTAACCGATAAAATTAAGTATTTTTTATTTCATCGGTAAGATAAACTCATCAATATTGACTTACACTAAGGGTTTAGGCTGACAATATCTGCAATTATTATAACCAAAGGCTTTTATCTTAATATTTTTCATTGTTTTGTTGTAAAACGACAAATAGTTGTAAATAAACTACTTATTTTGTAAGAATTCAGAATCCAGAATCCAGAAGTCAGAATTAATAAGACCTTGATACCCAAACTTAATAATTTTAATAAAATCAAGAAGTTATTACACGCTTGATTTTACAATTATTCTGGCTCCTGACGACTGACGCCTTTATTCTTACCTCATTTTCATTGTCTCTAATTCGCAGTTGGATTAACTTAAAACTTTTCTCAAAATGAGTAAAAAATTTAGTATTTCTGGAATTGCGAGTTCTGCTTATGTGCATATTCCCTTTTGCCGGCGGCGATGTTTTTATTGTGATTTCCCGGTGTCTGTTGTGGGCGATCGCTTGCGGGGCGAAACATCTGGTACTATCTCCCAATATGTTGAGGTGCTATGTCAAGAAATTGCCATTACACCAGCATTTGGTCAACCTCTGAAGACAATTTTCTTCGGTGGTGGTACTCCTTCGTTGCTCTCAATAGAGCAGCTACAACGGATACTGACAGAGCTACAGAAGCATTTTGGGATTGCGTCTGGGGCAGAGATTTCTATGGAAATTGACCCAGGTACTTTTGATTTAGCCCACATAGCAGGCTATCGCAGTGCAGGCGTGAACCGGGTAAGTTTGGGCGTACAAGCCTTTCAATTAGAATTATTGCAAAGAGCGGGGCGATCGCACTCAGTTGAAGATATTTTGGCAGCTGTGGAACTAATCCACCAAGTCGAGATTCCCGTATTTAGCCTAGACTTAATTTCTGGGTTGCCGCATCAGTCTTTAGATGAATGGCAGGATTCCTTAGAAAAGACAGTGGCGATCGCACCCACTCACATTTCCATTTACGATCTCACCATCGAACCAGGTACAGCCTTTGGTCGTTATTACAAACCTGGCGATACTCCTTTGCCTACGGATGAAGCCACAGTCAAAATGTACCAGATGGGTCAGCAGGTTTTAACTAGTGCAGGTTATGAGCATTATGAAATTTCCAATTATGCTCAACCTGGACATCAATGTCGGCATAATCGAGTGTATTGGGAAAACCGCCCTTATTATGGCTTCGGTATGGGTGCGGCGAGTTATGTTGAGGGGAAACGATTCACTCGTCCGCGTAAAACTAAAGAGTATTACCAGTGGGTGCAAGCTGGCGGTGTCATTGATTGTGATGTGACTCCCCCAAAGGAAGTATTGTTAGAAACGTTAATGTTAGGGTTGCGTTTGGCAGAGGGTTTGAGTTTGGCGGCGTTGGCGGAAGCATTTGGCGAAGAGAAGGTGGAGGAGATTTGTCGGTGTTTGCAATTGTATTTTGAGAAAGGTTGGGTGGAAGTTGCACAGGGAAGATTGCGTTTGATTGATCCCCAAGGGTTTTTATTTTCTAATGTGATGTTGGCGGAATTGTTTGAGAAGTTGGGGTGACGAACTGCTTATGCAAAATAATAAAGTTAGAAAAGCTGTGATTCCGGTAGCTGGTTTCGGTACTCGTTTGTTTCCAGCTACTAAAGTTGTCAAAAAAGAACTTTTCCCGATTATCGATCGAGATGGTAGGGCGAAACCTGTGATTCTCGCAATTATTGAAGAGGCAATTGGTGCTGGAATTACAGAAGTGGGGATTGTGGTGCAGCCAGATGACAAAGAAATATTTGAAGATTTATTGAAAAACCCACCCAAAAAAGAACTTTTGGAGAAACTTTCACCGCAGAATCAAGAATATAGCCGATATCTCGAAGATTTAGGTAGCAGAATTACTATTTTGTTACAAGAGGAGCAATTAGGCTACGGTCATGCGGTATTTTGTGCCAAGGATTGGGTAAAAAATGAGCCGTTTTTGCTAATGTTGGGCGACCACATTTATGCATCTGACATTGAAAAATCTTGTGCTAGCCAAGTTTTAGATGTTTACGAAAAAGTTAATCAAAACGTTATTGGCTTAACTACAATGCCAGCAGAAATTATTCATCAAGCTGGGTGTGTGACAGGCATTTGGCAAGAGTTAAACTCGATTTTGTCAGTTACACAACTCTATGAAAAGCCTACTATTGAGTATGCACAACAGCATTTGCGTGTAGAAGGAATGGCAGAAAATGAGTTTTTATGTATATTTGGCTTATATTTACTAACGCCGAAAATTTTTGACTTTCTAGCAGAACATATCAACCAAAATTTCCGAGAAAGAGGTGAATTTCAGTTAACATCTTGTCTTGAAGAATTGCGTCAGGAAGAGGGAATGACAGGATATGTTGTTAAAGGCAAGTGTTTTGATACAGGTTTGCCAGATGCTTATCGTCAGACAATGATTGATTTTAGAAAAATATAGATTAATCTTAGTTCATCCGTGAGAGGTTAACGAGGTGATGAAAAGTAAATCCCTAACAATCTGATACTACAATTCTCCAAGTCGATTGACTCAAATAGGTTTTGTCTTGCGGTAACTTTATCCTTTAAGCTACATATATTAAGGCTGTGGCGAGATTACCCTTGTGGAGGTCTAGATGGCGATAGTCAAGCGTCGTATCGGTCTGGAGCAAGAATTTTTTCTGGTAGATGAAGCTGGTAGCTTGAGCGATCGCGCCGATGATTTTTTAAAGAGTTGTCACTTCAAAGCTCAAGCACAAGGTTTAAACCCAAATTACTTTGTGGCAGAGTTTGTTAAAAGCATGGTAGAAATTAACACACCTCCTGCCGACACTGCCAAGGAACTAGCGAGAGTTTATCTCAAAAATCTCAAGTTGGCGATCTCTGTAGCGCAACAGATGGGTTTACGCCTTTACCCTCTGTCTAGCTATCCTTTGCCTACTACGCCAGTTATGCGAGATCGCCCTAATTACCATATCCAAGCGCAGACTGTCGGCATTTCAAAATTTTTGCACGCTGGAAAATGTACAGGTACGCACCTGCATTTGGAAGTCCCGCCTGGGGTAATTGACCCTCGTGTTGCAGTATCTTACAACTCAACATCAATTGAACGAGAAGAACTATTAAATATCTATAATTTAGCTACAGCTTGCGACTCGGCACTTATTTCCTTGACGCGGGCGTGTCCCTTTTATGAAGGACAGGCGTTAGGACTAGCCGCACATACAATTCGTTATCGAGGTAGCGAAACCTTCGGTTGGCAGGGAGTTTATACTAATTTACAACCTGTCGGTGGACTCATGCCTTATGCCGAAAGTGTTGAGGGTTTAGTTGAGCAGCAGTTCGCTCGTTATTATGCTTGGCTGCAAGCGATGGAAAAAGCCTCAATTGAACCGAACCTGTTCAAGGAAGCGGGAGTTAGCTTAATCAAGTCAGCTTGGAATCCAGTTCGACTCAACAAACTCGGCACAGTAGAAATAAGGTGTATAGATAGCAACTTTCCCACTGTAATTTTACTTGTAATGACATTGCTGGAAAAATTGGCTCATCGAGTCAGGCAGGAGAACTTAACAGTAAGACCATCTAAAGGAATGCAGATATTTGAACTAGTTGGCAATCGCTTGTATGTACCAGATTTTGAATATCTGTCAGGGGAATTGCTCTATGCTTCAGCTACAGAAGGAATTAAAAACCCCAAAGTTAGAGCTTACGTCGATTCCATTTTGCAGTTTGCCAGCGCTGTTGGTGGCGAAGGAGCAAATTTTCTGGCAAAACTCAGCAAAAACCTCGATCGGTATCAGACAATAGAAACCAGCATCTTGCAAGAGTTTACCCCAACAACTACTCAACTTTCATTAGATGCCGGTTTGCGTTTAGTGCGCTCAAGTTGTGACAAGCTAGAAGCACAGGTTTCATCGATAGATATAGAAAATCCCCTCGCAGCTTTGGATACTGATGAAGGATTGTTGCTACAGCAGCATTAATCGAATCTTAATTCATACAAAACACCATAATTGCTTAAACATTTCTAATCAAGAAAAATTTTTCCAGAATGATTCATTATACAAAGGGACTTTCAAACCCATTGTTTATTCTTCGCTATAGTTGACCAGCCAGATAACAAGTTTAACGATAGACTGGGAAGAAAATTTGTTTGAGGAATTATTAATGGTACTAGTACAACACGCCGGAAATAAACAGACCATTCTAAATGGTACACAAGCCGAAAATAGAATTCTTTTGAATGCGTGACTTCCGCACAACGATACTAGTTTATGCTTAGAGCGCGTGAAACAACACTAACTAAAGCAGAACTTGCAATAAAATTGCTAAACGAAATAGTGAAATAGCATCAAGATGAGTAGAAAATCTCGAAAACCATTGATTGGGATTACAACTTATGGTCGCCTTGCAGCATTACCATTTTCTCTGCCAAGTGAATATATAGATGCAGTCCGTGCCGCAGGTGGCATTCCCATATTATTACCACCAGGAGAAGTTGAGCCTGCCATACTTCTAGATTCTCTTCTAGATTTTTTGGATGGTTTAATCATCTCCGGTGGTGGAGATATTGACCCTGCTTTCTACAACGGTTTTGCTCATCCTACTATTTATTCTGTCGATCGCGAACGTGATGCTTTTGAATTGCAGCTTGGCAAGTTTGCTCTTGAACGTCATCTGCCTATATTGGGTATTTGTCGGGGTTTACAAATTCTCATCGTCGTCTGTGGAGGTACTCTAATTCCTCACATTCCAGATGTTTACGGTACATCTGCATTACATCGCCTAGAGCCTGAACCTGGACGACGTTTATCTACAGAACATCTCGTCAGGATAGATGTAGAAAGCCTTTTAGCTGACTGTTTACAGAATTCTCACATATCTGTAGTTTCTTGGCATCATCAAGCAGTAGATAAAGTACCACCTGGTTGGCGGGTTGTTGCTCATGCTTTAGATGATGGAGTCATTGAAGCTGTGGAGCATGAACACCATCCTTGGGCAATTGGTGTACAATGGCATCCTGAGCTTTCAATTCTCAATCCCAGTCATCAAAGACTTTTTCAAGCTCTCATTCAGGCTGCACATACAAAACAACCCCGGAACTGGTTGAACAAGATGACGGAGACAAGCTGATTCGGAAGATAGTCGCATTGGAAGCGATATTGGCAACGCCTCAACAAAGTACTCAAAAAGCCCTAAATCGTTTCATAGCTGAACTAACACCAAGTGCGCCTAGAACAAGAAGACCAAAAGTATGTAACTAGTCAATTTGAAAATTTAGTATTGCGCTTCAATGGGACGAGTGGAACATTTATCGATACTTTTGTTTCTAGCGGCAGCGGTGGTCTTAATTTTCCTACGAATCTACTCTTTCAAAGAGAATCGGTTCCTCAGCCAGTTTCTGAAACTACTACTACTTTCAGTAAACCAAAAAGTTTTTTATATGATCTGCCTGACAGTCAGTTAAAAGCGGTTTCTCTACTCATAATGAATTTAATGTGTTTATTACCGCAGAGAAGAACATATACGAATGGCACTAAAAAAAGATGAAACCTTTGCCAGGAAAGGGTGTCGGGGGTAGGGTGCCGGGTGTAAAAAAAAATTAAGAAAAGTAGAAAACTTGTACTGATATTAATTAACTTCTTCCTCACAACACCCGACACCCGACACCCCACACCCAAAAGCCTTATGAGTAATGGATTTGCCCTTATCTTAGTGCCATT
>JADEXV010000069.1 GCA_015206945.1 Nostocales cyanobacterium LEGE 12452
GGGCAGGGTGTAGGGTGTGGGGTCTAGGGAAGGAAGAAGATGTTGTTCTATTTGATGCGCTAAAATTCAATTTTCTTAAACACTACACCCAACACCCTATACCCAAAAGCCACTAATATCAGGGATTTACGCTTAACAAGCGTGCCATTCGGGGCAGGGGGATAAATCGCATCATCGTGGAAGATTCTTCTAGTAATGGCAAAATTCCAGCGAGGATAAAAACACGCCGGGGCCCAGCTAAACGTTCCGTAACACTAATCACTTTAGTAGTCAAGCAAAATCAAATTCGTTTAGTCGATCGCAAACCTGTTGTAGATCCTCGTTAAGCTACCAGTAAAAAATCAAATTTAACAATGCCACCATACTTTTTCAGCAAATTTATGAATTATAAAAGACTAACAAAAATTACTGCACGATCTAAATTTGTCGGGTAAGCTGACAACAGCAGTTTCATTCTCAAACCAATGACCACAAGTAGTCCCAAAATTTTAGCTCTGGACTTTGATGGAGTGATTTGCGACGGATTAATTGAATATTTTGAGGTAGCATGGCGTACCTACTGTGAAATTTGGTCTTCTGCTAACGATACACCCCCAGATGATTTAGCTTTGAGATTCTATCGACTAAGACCTGTTATTGAAACAGGTTGGGAAATGCCCATTTTAATTAAAGCCTTGATAGATGGAATTCCTGATGAAAAGATTCTTCATCAATGGGTAAGCATTGCCCCACAAATTTTGTTAAATGATAAGCTCCAAGCAAGACAAATTGGTGCAAAACTAGATAACCAGCGAGATAAATGGATTACCACTGATTTAGGTAGTTTGCTGAGTCTGCCTAGATTTTATCCAGCTGTAGTAGAAAAAATCAAATTAACTATTGACAGTGGAGTTAAACTATACATTGTAACAACTAAAGAAGGGCGTTTTGTAGAGCAGTTGTTGCAACAAGAAGGAGTGAATTTACCACCAGAAGCAATATTTGGGAAAGAAGTCAAGCGTCCCAAATATGAAATTTTGCGAGAATTAATTCAGTCAGCAGAAGATAAGTCAGTTAGTCTCTGGTTTGTAGAAGATAGACTCAAGACATTACAGTTAGTCCAACAGCAAGCAGACCTTGAAGATGTAAAACTTTTCCTTGCGGACTGGGGTTATAATACGCAAGCAGAAAGGGAAACTGCTCAAAACGATCCGCGAATTCAGTTGTTATCACTTTCTCAGTTTGCCAAAGAGTTCTCCGCTTGGCTTTAATATATTAAATATCTAGTCAAAAAGAGACGTAGCAGTGCTACGTCTCTGCAATGATTCTGAATAATGGATATTTAATTTCTGGACGTATTTATATAAATCAAATATGTATTTTGTAAATTTAGGTGAAATAATAACTCACAAGTATTCACTCCTCACTTCGCACTTACTTTTATGCTTGACCTAACAAAACTGGCGCGACAAATGCAGGGTTTAAGCCAGCATCTTACCTTAGAAGCTGCTGCCAGTCGTCAGCGTTTAGAACTGGCACAACAACATTTAAAAAATGCTTACGAGTCTCAACAAGATTTAATCGATCGCCAGGAAAAATGGCGCGATCGCATTCTCTTTGCTAATGCTACCCCAATTGAGCCGCTAGAAACCTGCATCGATATCCCAGTTCCCCCAAAAATTCATACTGTCATCGCTACCGATGGTTCCCAAATTGCCCCCAACCATCACGAAATTGCTTATTGTTATCTGCTAAATATTGGCAGAGTCGTCTTGCACTACGGACAAAATCGCCATCCCTTACTCGATAGTTTGCCAGAAGTATTTTACCGCCCAGAAGATTTATATATGTCTCGGCAATGGGGAATTAGAACCGAGGAATGGATGAGTTTTCGCCGCACTGCTTCCGAAACAACGGTGTTAGCAGAACTTGCGTGTGATGCAGCACAAGCGGAAACGCCAGCGCTAGCGATGGTAGATGGTTCGCTAATTTACTGGTTTTTAGAACAATTGCCGATGGATGCACGCGATCGCATTTTACCCCCCATCCTAGAAGCTTGGCAGCAAATGCGTGATGCTCGAATTCCTTTAATGGGCTATCTTAGCGCCTCTCGAAGCATCGAAACAATGAACTTTTTACGGTTATTAGCTTGTCCCCATCCAGTGCCAGACTGTAAAAGTCATTGCCCAAATCAGCTAGAAAAAGTACCTTGTAAAATTTTTGAACAGTTGCGAGATACTTCTGTTTGGGCAAGCCAACTCAAACCAGGACAACGCAGTACTCTGTGGCGTAGCAATTCTCCCATTCTTGAACTTTATGGCGATCAAACAATTTACTTTTGCTACGTTCACGTTGGCACAGAAATCGCTCGAATCGAAGTTCCGGCATGGGTAGCGGAGAATGCAACCATGTTAGACCAAGCATTGGGACTGATGTTAGCACAAGTGCAAAAAGGATATGGCTATCCTGTAGCGATCGCCGAAGCGCATAATCAAGCAGTAGTAAAAGGTGGCGATAGAGCGCGTTTCTTTGCTCTTCTCGAACAACAAATGATTAAAGCTGGTTTGAAAAACGTGGGAACTTCCTATAAAGAAGCCAGAAAGCGCGGGAGTATTGCTTAAAATAATTTGTAATGACGCTTCTACGTTGCTAACGTAATTCGTAATTGGATTCTTAACTACGAATTACGTTTTGCGGTACTAATGCCTTAGCGACTTAAGGACAATTGCAGATAAAAATTCTGATTAATTCAGTTTACTTAACACTTCTTATCTTAATTTTAAAATATAAATGTTTACTTTACAGCTTTTTAGGGAAACCTTTATTTAGTAGAGAGATAAGTCAATCGCTAGCTTACTTAGTAGAAACTAGTAGATAATTATTGGCTCTACATCAAGTTAACTACGTTTTATTCGTAAGCACAATAGTCTTTGCTATAACTGATGTTAGGTGAGTCTCTAAGTTGATATATCCTATCAAAATAGTTGTTCAACTTCAGTAATAAACGTACTAACTTATTTAACCTTTATTAAAAAAGATTCATAATTAAAAAGCTGATGAAAATAGTTAAATCTGAGTACAAAAAATCTGAAGAAAAATACTCTCGATTTTTCTCCCTCTCTATAGATTTATTGTGTATTGCTAATTTTGATGGTTATTTTAAGTATTTAAATCCCGTATGGACAAAAACACTAGGTTGGTCAATTCAGGAACTCGTTGCTAAACCCTTTATCGAATTTATTCACCCTGAAGACCGTGAATCGACTATTGCAGCAGCCCAAAATATTACACACTCGGTAGATGCAGTCAGCTTTGAAAACCGCTATCTTTGTCAGGATGGTTCTTACAAATGGCTATCGTGGAATGCGACTGGTTTCAGCGAAGAAAAATTGATTTATGCAGTAGCTCGTGACATAACTATTAACAAAGAAAATGAGATAGCACTAAAAAATTCTATCCAAGAATTAGAAGCTTTTAAATTTGCCTTAAATGCCCATTCACTGGTAGCTATTACTGATAGAACTGGAAGAATAACCTATGTCAATGAACTATTTTGTGAAGTTTCTAAATATTCTTTAGAAGAACTTCTAGGGCAAGATCATCGAATTATCAATTCTGGACACCACACAAAAGAATTTTTTGCCAACTTATGGAAAACTATTGCCCAAGGAAAAATATGGAAGGGAGAAATTCAAAATAAAGCCAAGGATGGAACTTTTTATTGGGTTGATACTTTGATTGCCCCAATGTTGGGACAAGATAGAAAGCCCTATCAATATGTATCCATTCGTACAGATATTACACAGCGTAAGCTTTCAGAGTTAGCTTTATTGGAGCGATCGCGCTTGTCAGTTTTGAGTGCAGAAGTCAGTTTAGCCTTATCTCAAAGTGGCACACTTCCAGATATTCTGCAAAATTGTACAAATACTATTTCCCAATACCTTGATATCGGCTTTGTTTGTATCTGGACATTTGAACGCCAGACAAACCAGCTACAATTACAAGCTGGCGTTCATTGCACAGATATTACTTGCAGTGCTTTGAGCGATACTCAAGATTTCCCAGATCATATCGCTTTAGTTAATAATACTATTGGTTTAATGATTCAAAACCATCAAGCTATTTTTAACCAAGAATTATCAATTAGTAATTCAGTAAAGCTTACAGAGTCTACATTTTCAATTTCTCGATTTTCTGCTTATCCTCTGATAGTAGAGCAGCAATTAATCGGTATAATTGCTTTATTCAGCAAGCAATTATTTACCGAACCAACTCATAACCTATTAAATTGGATTGCTAATAATATTGCTGTGGCTATTGACCGAATCTGGGCGCGAGAAGAACTCCTCAGCCGTCGGGAAGCCTTATTACTGCGTTTAGCTAGCCAAATCCGCAGTTCTCTTAACCTAGATATGATCTTAGAAACAGCTGTGAATGAAATTCGCAGCTTATTACAAATTGACCGTTGCTACTTTCTTTCTTATTTACCGCACCCATCCCAACCAAGCTTGAATATTACTTATGAAGCACGAAACCCTAACTTGGCAAGTATGTTAGGCAGTATTCCACTGCAAAAAAGTAATTTTTTGACTCAAAATCTTCTCTCTCAAGAGCTAATCTGCATCGAAAATATTAATAGTAAATCACCACTTAATTATGATATACAAGAACTTTTAACTGAGTTTGGGATCACATCTCAACTAATGCTACCAGTTAAAAGTAATTCTGGGGAGATTGGAGCAATTGTGTGCAGTCATTGTAGTGGCGATCGCATTTGGAATAACAGTGAAATTAGCCTGTTACAAGCTGTTTGCGATCAAATAGCGATCGCTATCGATCATGCACAACTTTATACCCAAAGTCGTGCTGCTACTTTAGAAGCTCAAACCCAAGCTGAAAAACTCACCGAAACCTTGCATAAATTGCAACAAACTCAATCTCAACTGATCCAAAATGAAAAGATGTCTAGCTTAGGACAATTAGTCGCTGGGGTTGCTCATGAAATCAACAATCCAGTTAATTTTATTCATGGCAACTTAACCTATGCTAACGAATACTTTCAAGAGATGTTAACTCTCTTGCACCTTTATCAGCAACACTATCCCCAACCGGAAGTAGAAATTGAGGATTTCACGAAAAAAATTGATTTGGAATTTCTTACTAGTGACCTTTCTCAACTCCTATCCTCGATGAATATGGGTACTAATCGTATCCGTGAAATTGTTTTGGGATTGCGAAATTTTTCTCGCCATGATGAAGCAGATAAAAAATTAGTTGACATTCATGAAGGTATTGAAAACACGTTATTAATTTTGCATCACCGCTGGAAAAACAATGGAATTGGCTTAGATATATCTATAGTTAAAGAATATGGCGATTTGCCTCTAGTTGATTGTTATGCTGGGCAGCTTAATCAAGTATTTATGAATATTTTAACTAATGCGATCGATGCCCTAGAAGAGTCAATGGTCAAGAAAAAAACAAATCATAAACCACAAATTATAATTCGTACTGAAATTTTAGAGAGTAAATTTGTTGTCATCCGAATTGCTGACAACGGATTAGGAATGGTAGAAGATATTAAAAAGCGGTTATTCGATCCATTTTTCACCACAAAACAGGTAGGTAAGGGAACAGGTCTAGGACTGTCAATTAGCTACCAAATTATAGTAGAAAAACATGGTGGAATTTTGAATTGTCTATCAGAACCAGGAAAAGGCACAGAATTCTGTATTCAAATTCCAATTTAAAAATACTCTCCGTTTAAAAACACTACAATTTTATCCAAAGCTGTACAAAATATGTAAATAGTCCTCTATTCATATCTTACATCTAACTTGTTTGAGTCCGCTTCTGCGGACTTTGTTTATTTAGCCGTTGGTAGTCTAAGATCGACTATAGCAATCAGAATTTAAATGTGAAAAAATACGGAGATTCAAAGTACTTATTTATAGGCTTTACAGGGATGTTCTCTCTTACAAATGATTTAGGATTGCTATATCTATAATTTAAATTGAATTTTATGAACAAGTACTTAGTAGAACCGTGGCTCGTTACTAGATATCGCTTATTCAGTAAAAGTAAAGTTCTGATTGTAGCGGTAATCATGGCCCTATTGAGTACAGGCTGTACTGGAAAAGCATCTCAGAACAATCAGCCTGTTGTGAATAGTGTCTCAAGTAAACAGAAGTTACCAACTTTAAAAATTGGAGTAGTACCTACACAAAGCCGAATAGAGCAAGAACGGATGATTAAAGCCCTAAAAGAATACTTAGAGCAATCCCTTGGAGAAAGGGTTGCTACTGAGTCACAATCAAAAATGACCGGGGGACAAGGGAGACACAAAAAACTAGAGATCGATAAAGTGGAAGATGCGATCGCCAGTTCAGTAGATTTTCAGATTGCTAAAGATTATGAGCAAATAATTAACTGGCTACTACAGGATAAGCTAGATATGGCTTATTTAGGGCCTATGAGCTATCTGGAGGCAGTAGACCGGGGTGCTAAAATTGAACCGTTGGTTGCTTCCATTGATAAACATACGGGACAACCCTGGTATCGGGCGTGTATCATTATCAAAAAAGACAGTCTCATCAAAACCTTAAAAGACCTCAAAGGTAAACGTATTGCCTTTGTAGACAAATTATCAACCTCTGGGTATTTGATGCCACTGGCAACGTTCAAAAAACTAGGAATTGATGATCCTCAAAATTTTGCTCAAGTCCTGTATGCTGGTAGCCATAGTAATAGTATGGCTGCATTAGAAAATGGCATTGTTGATGCCGCAGCGACTAATATTCCCTCTTACTTGAAATGGCAAAAAAGCGGCAAGCTAACACCTCAAAATTTCAGAATCCTGTGGGAATCTGCACCGATACCCAATTCTCCAATAGTAGTGTCCAAAAAACTGCCACCTGAGTTAGTTCAACGGCTAAAGCAGGCTTTTATTAGTAGCCCAGAAGGTCTTGAGGATATTATCGGAATTGAGTCGGCCGGATACACCCTTATTACTCCTTCAGATTATGCTCCTATTGAGCAACTCCGAAAATATCTCAACTTAATTTCTGTTCCGGCAAAATGAAAATCTCCACAAAGTTTTTTACAGGTTCATCTGTGTCTGTCGGACTGATAATAGCTATTCTCGTTGGTAATAATGTAGCTCTCCAACAAATTAAGCAGACTATCCGTGAGAAAAGCAATCAAACCACTGAAACTATCAAAATTGCTCTGACTGCGGAAAATGCCTTGAAGTCTGAAATTATTGAACTCAAAGATATTGTCTTACTTAAGAGTCAAGACACAAGAATGGTCAAGTCTTCAAAAGAGTTTTTAGACTCCCTGGATAAACTAGAAAAACTGATGCCAAATGCTACAGAAATTCCAGTGATTCGTCGCCGTCACCAGTTTCTTAGCCAGTTAGCAAGTCAACTAACAAATTTGAATTATCAGGAAGCTTCTTTAGCAGATTCTCAGCAATATTTTAGAGCTATCAATTCTTTTGATAGAGACATTGAGTTGTTCTTGAGTCAGGTGATTAAACGTGCGAACCAGCAGAACCTCCTGGTTGAAGATGAACTGGAAAATTTATATCAAGTGCAGAGAATTATCTCCTTTGTAGTTGTGCAAGTAATTGTAATTCTATTTGTTGGTAAATTTCTAGTTATTTGGCGTCCAATGATTAAGTCTCTGAAAAAATTACAAGCAGGAACAGCAGAAATTGCTACCGGAAACCTAGATTACCGTTTAGATATTCAGACAGGGGATGAAATAGAAGACTTGGCTAAATCATTTAACTACATGTCACTGAAGCTAGCTGAATCTCGTGAAACGCTGATGAAGAACACTGAATTAACCCAAATGAACCAACGTTTAGAGTTGGAGATTTCTGAACGGAAACAGGCACAATCAGAACTTCAGAAAGCCTTACAAGAACTCCAAAGCACTCAAGCCCAATTGATTCAAACAGAGAAAATGTCTAGTCTTGGTCAGCTTGTGGCAGGGGTTGCACACGAAATTAATAACCCAGTTAATTTTATCTCTGGTAATATCGTCCACGCCAGCGAATACACTGAACAACTGCGAGAAGTAGTACGCCTCTACCAAGAAGAATTCCCAAATCCTGGACAACAAATTCAGGAAAAGGTAGAGGAAATTGATTTGGAATTTATGCTAGATGATATGCCCAAAATTTTCAACTCAATGAAAATGGGATCTAAACGAATTCAGCAGATTGTCTTGTCTTTACGCACCTTTTCTCATCTAGATGAAGCAGACATGAAAGAGGTTGATATCCACGAAGGTATTGATAGTACACTGCTGATTTTGCAGAATCGATTGAAAGGTAAGCCAGAGAATCCCAAAATTGAAATCGTCAAGGAATATGGTGAGTTACCTCTGGTAGAGTGTTATGCAGGGCAGTTAAATCAAGTGTTTATGAACGTGATTAATAATGCGATCGATGCTCTTGATATGTGCAATGCTCAATGTTCTCGGCAAGATATTGAGAGCAATCCTAGTAAAATTATAATTAGTACTAAGCTGATTAGTGATAACCGAGTAGTCGTGAGAATTGCAGATAATGGGCCAGGTATGACCCAAGAGGTGAAAAATAAACTGTTTGACCCATTTTTTACCACCAAACCTGTGGGCCAAGGAACAGGGTTAGGCTTATCGATTAGCTATCAGATTGTGGTGCAGAAACACTCTGGAGTACTGCGGTGTGAATCAGAACTGGGTAAAGGAACCGAGTTTTGGATTGAGATTCCTTTGCATCAGATGGAGAAATCGGTAAGCCCCAACGGATTAAAATTGCCTGCTGATTTGCAAGAGTCAAAAGTCTAGAAAAATTATTGACTAAAAACTATGCAAAATTTAAGTACGTCTAACATCATGGGGATGAGTTTAGAGCTTTTTCATGTTCAAAGCAATACTGCTTTTGAGTTAGCACCAAATATTGCAGTGTTTCATATCGGTAAACCCAATGACCAAATTCCGCCGGATATTGATGTTTCCAACTTGCCAGATGCAGATGTTGTTTCTCGCATCCATGCACAAATTCAAATTCATATAAATAATTACCTTATTGAAGATTTAGGAAGTTCTAATGGGACATTTGTTAACAATACTAGATTAGAACCTAGAACACCCCGCCAAATAAATTTAGGAGATAGAATAGACTTTGGTCAAGGAGAAAAAATTACATTTATATTTCAAGAGAAGATACAATCTCAACAAAATCTTCTTCCTCTTGCAAGTTCCACAAAAATGCAAGTTCAAATTCCTTTGAACAGCAGACAAACTTCGGTGAATCAAACAACCAGGTATATAGCCTTGGCTTTAATGATTGCAAGCGTCATCATTTTAACTGCAAATATTCGTGTTGGTATATTTTTTGGTATTCCTGGTTTATTGCTATGTATTTCTGGTATTTTCGTCCTTTGTCAGCAGCGGATAAACCCTAACTTAGGATGGCTTTTGATAGCGCTAGGAATTGTAGTCATAGCTTTTACTGGTAATGTGTTCGCGTCAGTTAATCTTTTAGTTGTTGTGGCAGCATCTGCTTTATTTTTCGCTGGATATCAACTTTTGAATACTGGAAAAATCTTAAATTATGATTTGCGATCGCTCCAGGAATTAATTAAAAAATAGCTTATTTTAAATAATTTAAAATTATCTTTTTATTCTTTCCACAATGGCACTTGCTGTTTCAGCTCCGTCATATCCAAATAATCATTAGCAAAAGCTTTCCATAAAAGTGGATGAGGAATAAAACTATCGTATTTTTGAATTTCCGGTGCTTCTGAAGTACTAACTAAATCTTCTGAGGTAATTCTTTGTTCACACAATGAAGCAATTTCACTATAAAGATATTTAAATTTATCCTTACCTAATTTAATTGTCAAATAATAGGGATTTACGCCACCAATACTTGTAATTTCCAAAGATTCCCGACAGTATGAGTTGAGTAATCTTTCTAAGGTGCGATAAGCAACCGTACCCATCCAAGGAAAAATACAGCATTTACCTTTTTCTAATTGCAAAATATTGTGCTTATCTAATCCAGCGTGCTGCGCTAATTGGCGAACTTGATGTAAACGTTGCAAAGCATTTGGTTGCAAGTAACTGTACTCAATATTCTCAAATAAAACTTGCTGCATTCGTTGCAAAACTTTGGTATGAATAGTACCACCATCACCACGCCAATAAATACTAGCTTTACCCTCAGCTTGTTTAACAAAAATAGCCTTCTTTTTAAAGTCAACTTCTACGATTTCCCAAGTTCTCCCAGCTAAAGCAAATTGATTGCCAACAGGAAGTGGCGTGACGATACTGCCAATTTCTGTTGAACCTTGCTTAACAATATATTCTTGCTGTTCAGCGAATACAGCATAAAACTGAAATTTTCTCACCACCTTTTCTCCTGTCAAACCCAGAATTAATTTACCTTGTTCAGTCTGCTGAATATGACCAATATCAATTAAATAACGTAGTAATAGTTGTAAATCCTCTTTGGAAATGGCAGCAAAAGGTGGCATACTAAAAATTTGTTTAGCTAGAGCATTAGTTGAAATTTCCCCTGCTGCTGTTAAAATACTCATTGTTTGGTGATAAAGCAAACTCAAAGGATATTTGATTGATTTGATTGGTTCAATCCATTTTTCCTCCAAATAAAGTTGAATTATCGCAATACACTGTAACAGTTGCCAGGGGATTTGTTCTGGCAGAGAAGCTTCTGATAATGGCTTATCTTCAGCGCAGACAAAACGCATATCAGCAGCTTCACCCCTTCTACCACTGCGTCCCAAGCGTTGTAAAAAACTAGCTACAGATAAGGGTGATTCTAACTGAATCACTCGCTCTAAATGACCGATATCTATGCCTAATTCTAGAGTCAGAGTGGCGGCGGTAACGGCTGGATTGTTAGGTTCGCGCATCGCATTTTCAGCAGCTTGTCGCAAACTAGCAGATATACTCCCATGATGCACATGATATATATCTGGTAATCCTTGTTCTGTGGCAATTTTTCGCAAAGATGCAATTACAGATTCGGTTCGTGTACGATTATTAGCAAATATCAGGCATTTGCGAGACTTGCTGAGGTTAAAAATATATTGTTCATCGTCTGTCGTCTCTGATTCATCTACTTCATCAGTAATATAGAAATGTTCTACAGCTAGTTTTATTTGGCGTTTTATACCATCAATTTTTGGTGTAATAACTGGCTTATCTGTTCCCGATCGCAACCAATCTTCAGCTATTGAGTAATCCCCAAGAGTTGCCGATAAACCAATACGACGCGGTTGTTTTTTTGTTAATTTTGCTAAACGTTGCAATTGGCAAATAATTTGGCAACCGCGTTCTGAACCCATAAAGGCGTGAATTTCATCAATTATCACAAACCTTAAATCACCAAATAAGCGGAGTAAATCGTTATTTTTGTTAATTAGCAAACTTTCTAGAGATTCTGGGGTAATTTGGAGAATACCTTGCGGATTCTTTAAAAGCTTATTTTTTCGAGTTTGCGAAACATCGCCGTGCCAGTGCCAAACTGGAATATCTGCTTCTTTGAGTAAGTCGTTGAGACGCTCAAATTGATCGTTAATTAAAGCTTTGATTGGACTAATATATAATGCGCCAATTGTGGCAGCAGGGTTTTCATGTAATAGAGTCAAAACTGGTAAAAAAGCTGCTTCTGTTTTACCCGCAGCAGTTGCAGCTGTAACTAGTAAGTGAGCATCAGTATCAAATATAACTTGACAAGCGGCAATTTGAACTGGTCGTAATTCAGTCCACTGGTGATGATAAATATATTCTTGGATGAAGGGTGCAAGTCGGTTAAAGGCATCGCTCATATTTTTTATAGATAAAAGTGTTAGTAAAACTACTCCTTGGTATTTCAGAACCCTCAAATCATGGATCAACGAGTTCCATGCTTGGAATTAGCGATCGCTACTCTTAAATTTCTGCCATAGAGATTCAACGACAAAAGCATTGATGGCAGAAGTTCCACCTACTATGTCATATATGGAGATTGTTGCTTAATTATTTTATGTCTATTCAAGTCTACGGAATTCCCAATTGCAGCACTTGCAAAAAAGCTTTGACATGGCTCCAACACAACAACATTGACCATGAGTTTATCAACACCAAAGATACTCCGCCGACTCGTGAGATGATTCAAAACTGGCTAAAGTCTTTGGGTTTTGCTCCTATGCGAAACACCTCCGGTCAATCCTACCGCGCTTTAGGAGATGAAAAGAAGACTTGGGCTGATGAACAGTGGGTTGATGCATTCACTCACGATGCGATGCTGCTCAAACGTCCACTTTTTGTCAAAGATGGAACAGCTGTGCTGGTTGGTTTTAGAGATGAGGGGATAGTTCGAGAAAAATTAGATTTAGCTTAAAGAGTTCTAAGTGTTGAGTTTCCCGATAGTTAAAACTAGGGAAACTATATTATTGGCGATTATTATAGCGTTTCCTAATAAAACAAATAGCCCCCTGCCACGAGACAGCGGGGAGGGGGTTGGGAGTTGCGTTCAGTACCTACTTAACCGAGAATCGGTGGCGATCGCCTTTTTAGATTTGGTGCGATCGGAAGCCGATAGGGCCTTCACCAGAATATGTTGTAGTTCCAGTTAGGGTCTTCCCACCATCATTAGATGTGACGTTGAGCGCTACTACATTCTGTCCCACACGAGCACCGATTATCCAAGTACCACCAGGATTCCACGGCGCTGTATTACCACCCCACTGGTTTTCTACTGTGTAGTTGTTGCTACCGACAATGTTACCTTTAAAGCCGATGGGGCCTTCACTAGCATAAGTGATAGTTCCAGTCAGGGTTTTACCGCCGTCGTTCGATGTAATATCGATCGCAACAACATTTTGATTTGCGCGAGAGCCAAGTACCCAAGTACCACCAGGATTCCACGGAGCAGATGAGCCTCCCCATTGGTTTTCGACACTATAGACACGACCATCAACAGCAGCGCTCTTAAAACCGATTGGGCCTTCACCAGAATATGTGATAGTTCCAGTCAAGGTTTTACCCCCGTCGCTGGATGTAACATCAATCGCAACAACATTTTGATTTCCGCGAGAGCCAAGTACCCAAGTCCCGCCAGGATTCCACGGAGCAGATGAGCCTCCCCACTGGTTTTCTACGTTGTAGGTGTCGCTCCCAGTTAAGTTAGCCTTAAAACCGATGGGGCCTTCACCAGAATATGTTGTGGTTCCAGTAAGTGTCTTGCCGTTGTCATTGGATGAAACTTTGAGTTCGACAATGCGCTGATCTGCTCTAGCTCCAATTATCCATACTCCACCAGGATTCCACGGAGCAGAGGCACCACCCCACTGATTTTGTACATTGTATAGATTATTAGCATTAGCTGTTGTTGTAGTTGTCATTTTTTTTCTCCAAATTTTGATCGTTTAATCAAAGTGAATCTGTAGAAATCCGATTCGATCGCAGAAAAAACTACGCACAATTAACACTACCTTTGCCAATTTACAAGGCTTGACGTAGAACAAACCTAGATACCAAACCCTTGGCAAAAGTATTGTTAAGCAGCAAGTATTAGCGTTTTATCCTGCCGTCGTTATACTAATACGAGCGTAGTTAAAATTACAAGCAGATTTAATAAAGTTTTAATAGAAATGTATTTTGCTTTACCAAGCGAGCCATGACATAGTTAGGGATTTCCAAGAAATAATTATCCAAATAAACGTAGACGCTATTCGCAAAGCGTCTGTCTGCGACACGCTGCGTTCTTGTAGAGAAGCGGCTACTCTACGAGAACGCCAAAGGCGAAACCGCAGGCTACCACAGAGGCGCAGAGAACACAGAGAGAATTTTTGCGTCAGTTTTGGGATATTTTTTATTTGGAAGTCTTTTAGTAAATCAATCTTTGAGTACAGTCCGGTGCATCAGTTATACTTATACTTGCGATCGCTTTTGTAAGTACTTTGGAAAATTTTGTCGATTTTTACTCCTATTGACTCAATGCAGATTAACATCCGTCAGTCAAACTGAAGTAATAGGGCAAGTATATAAAGAGGCAAAAAGCATGAATAAGCATAAGGAAAGATTACGTGTCATCCTGGCTATATGCATCATTGTGGTTGGAGTAACACACTTTCTTGTTCCAGAAGAATATGTCAAAATTGTGCCGCCGCCACTACCTTACCCTTTAGGATTAGTTTATCTCAGTGGCTTTTATGAAATTTTGGGTGGTATCGGGTTATTAGTTCCGCCTGTAAGTCAAGCTGCTGCTTGGGGGCTTCTTGCTCTTTTTATTGCTGTTTACCCAGCGAATATTTACATGGCGGCTAATCTGATTAAGATTGAACATATACCAAACTCACCTTGGGTACACGTAGTTAGACTTCCTCTTCAAGCTGTTTTAATTGCTTGGGCTTGGTGGTATACAAAATCTTCGTTTGGGGAAAAACAAGCTTCGATCGTTCCTAAGTCATTGATTCCCAAGGAACTAGAATGAGAATAAGTGCGTTTTTTATATCTGAATCATGCGCCTTACAACTTTATTTGGAATAACACTCTCGTTAGCAATAGGCATTGGAGAAGTTACGCCTCCGATGGCTCAAGCTGTGCAGCTTAGAGATGGCCTAGTCTATTTCGTCCAACCGCCAACTCTTGTTAACGCGACAACTACTTACAAAGAGGTGAATGTTTGGGGCGCAACTTACTACTTCACTATCAATGTGCCGGAAAATGCTGGAGAATCTCTCCAGAAGGTAACGATCGCACAAAAAGAGGGATCAGAAAATATCCGCTACAATCTTGATGATACCCGTGCATTTGTCGGAAAGCGCGATGCCTACGGCGGGCTACGCCTACGCAAAGAAACGCAACTGAAACTAGGCTCAGTCACAAACGACCGCAAGACACGCACGGTTTCTGTAAATTTTGACCCGCCTGTAACTCCAGGACAGACAATTACCATCGCCCTCCGCCCTGTAAGTAATCCAAGCTTTTCTGGTGTTTACTTATTGGGTGTTACTGCATTCCCTGTGGGTGAAAAATCTCACGGTCAATTTCTTGGCTTTGGACGGTTTCAGTTTTACAGCAATAGAGGAAGTTGGTGGTTCCCATAGAAAGAATAGATTAAATTAGCAGCTTTTTGATGTGAGTTTTGTGCCATAAAGTGCAACTCACCAGCAACAATAACACTGGTTGCTAATTGTACCTGACCAAGCGATCGCAAGTGATTTACAACGCTAGGCACACCTTCCATCAAGAAAGAACAGTAATTAGTATCTAATAGATACATAATTAAAATTCTAGAGGCATCCGACTGTCATAAACTAGTTGCAGGCATTCTCTAATATCTGAACCTTCCCAACTGCCCACAAACTCTAATAAATCTTCAGCAGTAGAACCTGTTAAGGTGTGCTCTGTTGTAAGCGTTTGAGCAGGTTGGCTATCTGAAGATATACTATTTTTTTCATGTTTGGCTTGCAAAAATTGCACAAAGTCTAAAATTTCCTGTAATAAGGGTTCAGGTAATTTTTCTAGTTCTTGGTTAATTTGTTCTTTAATAGTCATTATTACCCCTGTATTTACATGGTTGAAAAACTGGGTATTGAATTTATATCCTAATCTAATATTGATTGCGGCTTTTTGTGTTTGCAAAGCGTGCGCCTGAGTACCTCGCTTATTTAAACAGTGCCAGGTAACGAAAAGCTAGAACCCGCAAGGCTTCGTGGAATATATCTTGTTCACAAAGTTTTACAAATCTCGGAAACCTTTATAGATTACAATTTACAAGTCTGGACGCGAGAGAAGAAGTATTTTAGATTCATAAACCATAAAATGCTAGGGAGATGCCCCTGGGTAGAGTCTAGCGAATAGTTGTATTCATATTCTTCTAACCAGCCTTCATTATTGCGCCAGCCTAAGCGATCGCCCAAAAGACACTCCGTTTCATAATCTACTTTGCCACCGCATTCTAGCCAAATGCGTTTTTGTACGCTAAAGCCAAAATGACCTTTGCTGTATTTTACCCACAATTGATCAATTGTGCGTAAGTCTGTGCAGGGGAAATTTTCAATGGATTCATAATCAAGCCAGCCTTGCTGCTCTCTTTTGGCTACTTTCAGCATGACTCTGGTAGTTTCTTGGTTTGCTGCTTTCCATTGACCCGCTTTGAGTAAATTTTGCAGGTTTTGGTAATTGACTCCCACATCTGAAGCTAATATCAATACTTCTATACTCTCAATTTCTACAAAATACCTCCCCGGTTGCGAGGAGGAGAGAAAATTCAACCACTCTTCCATTGTCTGGGGTCGATCTTTTGCCTCTAATGCCATGCCTTGCAGAATCGCTTCATTTACAGCATCACTAAGACTGGGGACAAGTTGCTTTGGTGGTACTAATTCCTCTTGCTCATACTTGCGGTCAAAGGAATTGGTGGGGCGTTCTCCAGTGATGGCATAGTACAAAGATCCAGCTAAACAGTAGATATCAACTGTTGAGTGACGAATCCCTTTGCGTGTTAACTCATACGGTGCAAATACCTTGTTACCAAAAGACCTAGATAGGGTACTCGGTGGAGACATATCGCCGGCAATACCAAAGTCAATTAATACTGCTTTGCCTGAGTTAGGAATATTTGGATCAAAGTTGAGCATAATATTGGGAGGAGTGACATCAAGATGAAAAACTCCTTTTTTATGTACCTCTACCAAAGCTAAACCCATTTGGCGGATGTATTTTATAGCTTCAGTTTCGGGTAATTTCCCTTGGCGTTGCACGTATTCCCATAAACTCTCGCCTGCTATATATTGCATTTCTAAGCAGTAGCGACCATTTTCTTCAAAAAAGTCAAATACTTGCACAATATGAGGATGTGACTCTGTACAACACATTGCCAGCATCTGTGCTTCTTTTTTGAAGCGTTCAACATACTTGGGATAGTCTGGATCTCGTTGGACGCTGATGTTGGGGGTTTTGATGACGACTCGGCGGTTTAGCTTGGTATGCATTGCTTGGTAGGTAAGTGCAAAACCACCACCACCCAAGTATTTTTCTATTTTGTATTTGCCGTTGTATATTAGCTGTCCGTTTTGCCAGAACATACGCCCAGATTTATTAATGGCTAATGTTGATTGTGACACGCTTTTTCTGAGTTCTCGTGGTTGGCGTTGCTGAATAAGCTCACGCAGAGGCGCAGAGAGGAAGGTTGAGGTCTTCTGGCTACTGCTGAACTAACTATTGGAGTCGCAAAAGCAACTAATGTGACTTGAAAACTAACTATTGGAGTCGCAAAAGCTACTAATGCGACTTTAAAACCAACTATTGGAGTCGCAAAAGCAACTAATGCGACTTGAAAACTAACTTTTGGAGTCGCAAAAGCAACTAATGTGACTTGAAAACCAACTTTTGGAGTCGCAAAAGCAACTAATGCGACTTGAAAACTAACTTTTGCGTAAGTTTAGCCTATTACCTATTTTGTGGTTTAGCAGAAGATGATGGTGTTTGTTGTGTTGGGGGATTGGTAGGTGCTGATTTGTCTGGGAACCAATCTTTGAATAAATCTGTGCCGTCTTTGACTCCTGATATCAAGGCTGCGAATAATGCTAATACACCCATAATCTCTAATATCCACGCCCACAAGGGTTGTGTCCAAGGAAGTTTGGGAAGAGAAAAACCTGCTGTTTTGAAACCCAATTCTTTTAACCAGTCTTCTACTGTTTCGGGACGGTTATCTGGTTGTAGTTCCATTGCGTGGAGAATGGCTTGATTGACGCGATCGCTAATTTTATCATTCAATTCTTTCGGCGGAATTAAACGCTTATTGTTATCTTGGCGCTCAATAGCACTTTCTGGCTGTTTTCCTGTTAATAAAAAATATAAAGTTGCCGCAAGAGAATAAATATCAGTCCAAGGCTTACGTCGCGCCTGTTGTCTAGGAGAGTTGGAATACAGTTCAATTGGTGTAAATTTGTCAACCAAGTTACCGCGACTTGATACTGGGTTATCAACAAATCTTCGTGCTAAGTCGAAGTTTATCAAAACAACCTGATGCGTACCCGCCCGCAGAATGATATTTTCTGGTTTCACATTTCGATGCAAAAATCCTTGTTCATGCACTACGATGAGTGCTTTTCCAATTTGTTGGATGTAATCTAAAGCCTCTTTTTCAGGGAGAAATCCTCGTGGTTGGACAATCTTGGCTAAATTATCTCCTTGAATATACTCCATGACCATGCATTTTAAATCACCTTCCTCGAAGGTATCAATGACTTGGACAATATTCGGATGTTTGCATATTGCTAGTTTACGGGATTCATCTGCAAAACCTGATTTTAAGCGATCGCGGTCTTCGTTACTTAATTGATTGAGCAAATTGGAATCCAATGTTTTAATTACAACATTCTTGGCATCCCGATCCTCAGCAAGATAAGTAATAGCAAAGTTCCCCTGTCCTAACTGTTGCTTAATTTCATACCGATCGCGGTGTAACTTTTGTCCAGATGCCCAAGTCATTGGTTGATTATCTCAGAGACTTGTATTAATTTTTGCATATAGCAATTCTCCTGTGGATATAATACAGCTTCTCTCAACAAACGTTCTGTAGCTTGCACCCTGGCATCTAATAGTAAAGCTGTTATGCTTCAAAAAATGTAATATGACGCGATCGCAGAAGTTGTGTTATAAAAACGGGCAAGTCTTACAAAATACGAAAATCTTTACTATGAAGCTTTTTCGGTAAATGCGTAATTTCTACAGCAATGGAATCAAATGCTACTGTAACCAATCAAGCTTTAGCGTTTAATCATCAGTAATCTTTAAAAAATAGAAAAAAAATATGTTAAGTATTCCTATTAACTTAAATTTACCTCGTATACCCCGTTTAGTAACTTCCTTACCTGGGCCTCGCGCTCAAGCTATTGTACAACGCGATCGCGCCGTAACTTCTCCTTCTTATACCCGCGATTACCCATTAGTTGTATCTCGCGGTCAGGGCTGTATGGTAGAAGATGTTGATGGCAATGTATTTCTGGATATGACCGCAGGTATTGCCGTTACCGCCACCGGACACGCTCACCCGGAAGTCGTCAAGGCAATTCAAGAACAGTCGGAACGTCTGCTGCACATGTCAGGGACAGATTTCTATTATGAGCCGATGGTGGAACTAGCGGAACAATTAGCGATTCGCGCTCCTTTTCCCCACCCACAAGGTAATGCTGCATTTCCCGCAAAAGTATTTTTCACCAATTCCGGGGCAGAATCTAACGAAGGAGCAATCAAACTAGCTCGATATTACACTAAGCGATCGCTAATCGTGGCATTCTTAGGTGCATTTCACGGACGCACTTATGGGGCAATGTCTCTCACTGGTTCCAAAGCAGTGCAGCGAGCTAATTTTGGGCCTTTAGTTCCTGGGGTAACTCATATCCCTTATGGCACTCACGCTAGCTTAGATTACTTGGAACAACAGTTATTTACGACAATTTTACCACCGCAAGAAGTGGCGGCGATCGTAGTCGAAGCAATTCAAGGAGAGGGTGGGTATATCGTACCCGAAGATGGTTTTTTGCCGCGAATTCGGGAAATATGCGATCGCCACGGTATTCTGATGGTAGTGGATGAAGTGCAAGCAGGAATGGGGCGGACTGGTCGCTTATTTGCGATCGAGCATTGGGGTGTGATGCCTGATATCATTACTACTGCTAAAGGTATCGCCAGTGGTTTGCCTTTAGGAGCGATACTTGCTAGACCAGAGTTAATGACTTGGCCTCCTGGTTCTCACGCTACTACATTTGGTGGTAATCCCGTAGCTTGTGCTGCTGGTATTGCCACACTGCGATTGCTGGAAAGTGGTTTGATGAGCAACGCTACCCAGATGGGAGAAGTATTACAAGCTAGCCTTACCCAGTTGCATCAAAGATTTCCGAGAGTATCGCTGCCACGAGGTAAGGGTTTGATGGTAGCGGTGGATTTATTAGATGAACAAGGTAATCTCGATTATAAATTGCGCGATCGCATTATTCAAGAAGCTTTTTTACGCGGTTTATTATTGCTAGGTTGCGGTAAAGCAGCAATTCGTTTCTGTCCCCCTCTAATTATTGACAGCGACCAAATTAAAATCGCCCTTCAGATTATCAGCGAGATTCTAAGTTCTTAAAAAATGAAGGAAATCAGGGACAAGGAAAAAATAACCCATGCCCAATGCCCAATGCCCAATGCCCAATGCCCAATGCCCCAATACATTATGAAACCCGAAATAGCCCTTAATTTATGGAAATTACTTTGGCAAGAATACAGTGCCAGAGTAAATCATGCTCGTACCTACCAGCAAATGATTACTACTGCGGGTGGGACTGTTGCCAACGACCACATCGCCTTTCGGTCTTTGCGTTTATTAGTAGATACTCCACAAGGTCAAGTTAACTTAGGAATTGACTACCTTGGACAACTTGCAGAAGCTTTAGGTTATGTGGCGGCTGGAGAGTATACCTTTGCTCAAACTCATTTGTACGCACGTCATTATCGTCATCCACAACAAGAGGAATTTAACTTACCCAAGCTGTTTATCAGCGAGTTGATTGTCGATGAATTGCCTGCTAATATTGCCCAACTCATCTCTAAAACAGTATCTTCAATCCCAAAGGAACTGACCTTACCCCTTACTCTTCTACAAAAAGACGGGAACCTTAAAACCATCGCCAAACAACTCCAGCAAGTCTTCGCCCGCCCCTGGCTACCTCCCCAGCATTCTGTCGTTGAAGAAGTGAATCAGGTTACTCAGTATGGGGCTTGGGTGTTGCTGCACGGATATGCTGTCAACCACTTTACAGGCTACATCAACGGACAGAATACTCCAGAATATCCAGACATTGATACTACTGCCAATGCTTTGGCTAACCTGGGTGTACCGATGAAAGCAGAGATAGAGGGAAATGTTGCTTGTGGTTTGCGGCAAACTGCAACTCAAGCAGTAACAGAAATGGTGACGGTGTTAGATGATAACAGTGGTGCAGAAATTCAGATTCCTTGGACTTATGCCTATTATGAAATTGCCCAGCGCTATCTAGTAGAAGTGGAATCTGGAAAGCAGGTACTTTTCGATGCTTTTTTAGGAAGTAATGCCCAGCAATTGTTTGAAATGACTCGTTTATCTAAATAACCCAGAGTTGTTATACCAATTGAAAAAAAGAATGCGGCAAATAGACCATTTGTAGAGACGCGATTCATCGCGTCTTTACCCAAGG
Organism: Nostocales cyanobacterium LEGE 12452; assembly: GCA_015206945.1. GTDB lineage: Bacteria > Cyanobacteriota > Cyanobacteriia > Cyanobacteriales > Nostocaceae > Nostoc. Next base: position 21,219 of record JADEXV010000069.1, read on the forward strand.
ATTTGTTGCACTCATTAATTGAATTGGCCTTAGTAAAAGATTCAATTTCAAAGTTCCGAGCTAGTAGTTTCGTGTTTTGGACAAACTACACTTGCAAGGCAAAATCTGATGCCGTGAGAGTTGGCGCACCAGTTAGAGTCGCAAATAGACCACCAGTAAAATCCGTGGCAAAACCCGCCGCGCTGCCATTTGTGTTGTAGAACAACTGTCCATTCACAGGATCGTACACAATTTTCGCCATGCTAGTCCCTGCTAAATTAGTGACTTGAAAATCATTGGCGTTACTAAAACCATTTCCTGCAACAGAGGTAATGGCACTAAAGGAAGTTATATCCAGTACAATCTTGTCACCTTCGGAACTATTAAAGTCACTAATGGTATTTACTAGAAGAGTAGAAACTCTGTAAGAATCGTTTTTGTACACAAATCTATCAGCACCTGCACCGCCAACGAGAGTATCATAGTCTTCACCACCACCGAGGATATCATTACCAATGAGGGTATCATTACCAGCGCCGCCTCGTAGCAAATCGTTGCCACTCTTGCCGTCGATGATATCATCACCTCCCCGACCATTAATCACATCATTGGAATTGTAAAAACCTGTGATGTTATTGTTAAGGTCATTGAGGAATGTCACTGTGTTCTTGTTAAACAAGTTAGTTTGAGTGGAGTTGGCATCGAAGACATCAAAACTGTCAACGACGCTGGTCTGATTATCAAACAGGATATTGCCGATCGCAGCTCTGCTACCTGATACTGGTAAATTATCCAATTGTTCTAGTTGAAAGTCTTGCAGGATAACTTTGGTATTGCTTGTATCTTCAAAAGTGACTTCTAAATCCTTACCATTTTGAGTTAATTGCAGATTTCTAGCAGTCAATCCCAATCCTGTAAAGTTCAGGGTGTCAACTTGAGAAATCACTACTGATGAAGGATTTGTGCCTTTGCCAATGCCGCCAAAGTCGGTGATGGTGTCGATACCATCGCCAGGGTGAAAGATAAATTTATCTTGACCACCGTTACCTGTGAGGATATCGTTACTAGCTTTTCCATCGATAATGTTGTTGTTGAGTGTGCCGATGAGGATATCTGCACTCTTAGTTCCCGTGATGAATTTCTGGACAAAACCCAAGGTAGTAGTTGCTACTGCACTGATATTACTAAAACCTTGCCCATCATTAACGACAAACTCAATTGTAGTGTTAGCAGTAGCGGCAGCAGTATTGTTGTAGGTAAGGCTGTTAAGAACTTGTCGGTAATTGGCAATGGTATCTGTGCCGCTCAGGGTGAGAGTACCCGTAGTGGGGTTGTAGGTAGAAGTGATGTTACCAATGGCAGTGGCATTAAGACTTTCGGCTGCGCCATTAAAAAGATTAGTAATGGTAATGGTGACACTAGCTAAGGTAGTATTGTTGTCATTTAGGGTGAAATTGCGATCGAAGATGGAGACGGGAGTACCGCTAAAGGTAGTGCTAAAATCAATTCCCTCTGAATTGCCGTTGAGGTCGAGTACGGGAGCGCGGTTGCCAAACACCACGTAGGTGTTCTTCTGTGAGAAATAACCTCCGCTGAAGTCGCCATCTAGTGAGCTGAGAATTAGGTCGTCGATGCCGTCACTATTGATATCTCCCGCACTGCTGCTGACAGAGGAGCTAAAGGGGCTACCTCCGTAGCTATTGAGGGTAAAGCCATTAGTGCCGTTGAGGGTCGAGAGGTCGAGTTGGGCACGAAAACCGCCCTTGCTACCAAACACCACGTAGCTCTCCCCTGAACCTCCTCCCCCGATAATCAGGTCGTCGATGCCGTCACCGTTGATATCTCCGGCACTACTGACAGACCTACCTGAGTAGTCAACTATATCAGTGCCGTTGATAGTAAAGCCATTAGTACCATTGAGGGTAGAGAGGTTAAATTGAGCGTCAAAACCGCCCTTGCTGCCAAACACCACGTAGCTCTGCCCTGATAATTCGCCGTTGGGGCTGGCATCTGGTGCCCCGATAATTAGGTCGTCGAAGCCGTCACCGTTGATATCTCCGGCACTGCTGACAGACCAGCCTAAACTGTAACTTTCCTTGATGCCGTTGATAGTAAAGCCATTAGTGCCGTTGAGAGTGGAGAGGTTAAATTGGGCATCAAAATCGCCTTTGCTGCCAAACACCACGTAACTCTGCCCTGAACGATTGCCGTTGGGGTCGGCAAAGAATGCCCCGAGAATCAGGTCGTCTATGCCGTCACCGTTGATGTCTCCTGCACTGCTGAGAGACCAGCCTGAGAAGTCAACTTCTTCGATGCCGTTGATAGTAAAGCCATTAGTACCGTTGAGGGTGGAGAGGTTAAATTGGGCATCAAAACCGTCTTTGCTGCCAAACACCACGTAGCTCTGCCCTGAATTGGAGCCGTTAGGGTCGGCAAAGCGTGCCCCGATAATCAGGTCGTCGATGCCGTCACCGTTGATGTCTCCCGCACTGCTGAGAGACCAGCCTAAACCGTCACCTTCATTGATGCCGTTGATAGTAAAGCCATTAGTGCCGTTGAGGGTGGAGAGGCTAAATTCGGCATCAAAATCGTTCTTGCTGCCAAACACCACGTAGCTCTGCCCTGAATCGGAGCCGTTGGGGTCAGCAAAGAATGCCCCGATAATCACATCGTCGATGCCATCGCCGTTGATGTCTCCCGCATTGCTGACAGGGCCTAAGAAGTCACCTTCATTGATGCCGTTAATAGTAAAGCCATTAGTGCCGTTGAGAGCAGAGAGGTTAAATTCAGCACCAAAATCGTTCTTGCTGCCAAACACCACGTAGCTCTGCCCTGAATTGTATAAGTCGTTGGGGGAGGCAAGGAATGCCCCGATAATCACATCGTCGATGCCGTCGCTGTTGATGTCTCCCGCATTGCTGACAGAACTTCGTGTACTGTCACCTTTATTGATTTCGTTAATAGCAAAGCCTTGAGTGCCGTTGAGATCCGAAAGGTTAAAAGTTGAATTTGCCATCATTTCTCTTGTGTTAGTTTTTATGATTTATTTGTCGTTAGTCATTAGCAAAAATACTAGTACTGCTTTGCATAATTCGTAATTACGATCGCATAAAAATTTTAGACATTTTAAACGGGTGGTTTATTTACGCGGTGCCGTATCCAACCTCCCCACACTGCCATTGAATTGCCAATCTTTTACTACGTTGCTATTCAGGTGATGTCTACGACGGGCTACGCTTATGCACTTGCTCTGAGATGCAATATTCTTCCGCTTACTCTCTTTTATGTCCTTCTGCTGCCACATCCAACCGATAGCGGCAATTGAATAATTCGTAATTTGTGATTCGTAATTAGGAAGTTTGATCGCAAGTTACAAGCTTACAATTACGAATTGTATTAATAGGGGTATTTTGATGTCAGCTAGTCAACCTATCTGAGTTTGTAAGCAAAAATCACTTTAATAACTGTTAAATCACTTAAATACTCTGATGAATATCTAAGCATTGTCAATAGGCTAGGTGTAATTTTGATAAAGTTACAGTAAATTTTAAGAAGCACTATATAAAGTTTTTGCGTCACTGATAGCGTATCTTTACGGTTAAGCAAGCTAGTAAGAGCGCCTTGTAAAGAAGCGTTAGCAAGTCATTGAACATCACAATTCTTGGTAGACATGGCACTCTTCTTAGAGATTATGTTGAGGAACGAAACCTAAAAATTTGTGCGATCGCTAGCTGCAATTTGGGTTTAATACAACCTAAGTCACAGCGTTAGTAACGAAAATAATAATTTTACTAACTAAAATGGTAATTTTATAACAAAAATTATAATGTTCGTTACACCAACAATTACTTTCCTAACCAAAATGATTATTTTGTAACGAAAATATTGATGTTTGTTACAAAAATTGCAACTTGAGTTACCAAAGTTGCAATGTTTATAACTAAAACCAGGGATGATGTTTAGAGAATTTCACGTTTTGCTAAATATTGGTACATCTGCCAACGTGCATCTACCTCAGTTTGCGCTTGTTCTAACAAGTGCTTGGCTACGTCTGGTTTACTCTTGGTGAGCATCTTGAAGCGATTTTCTTGATACATAGAATGTTCTACAGATTGCGTAGGCGATCGCATATCTAATTGCAAAGGATTTTTACCCTGGTTAAGCAACTCTGGATTATGCCGATACAGCAACCAACGACCTGATTCTACCAGAGTTTTTTGATGATTCATCCCTGTGGTCATATTAATGCCGTGAGCTATGCAATGGCTGTAAGCAATAATTATTGATGGGCCATCATAAGCTTCTGCTTCCAGAAATGCTTTGAGGGTATGTTCATCTCTAGCACCAAGGGCTACACTCGCTACGTAGACATTTCCGTAGGTCATGGCAATCATCCCTAAGTCTTTTTTTGGTGCAGGCTTACCACTGGCGGCATATTTTGCAACTGCGGCTCTTGGCGTAGCTTTGGAAGATTGACCGCCTGTATTAGAATACACTTCTGTATCCATCACCAAGATATTGACATTGCGACCACTAGCAATTACATGATCGATACCACCAAAATCGATATCATAAGCCCAACCATCACCGCCAACAATCCAGACGCTTTTTCTCACCAAGTAATCTGCAAGGGATTTGAGATTTTGGATTTTAGATTTGAGATGGGGGTCGAAAGTTACGATTTCATCTAACTTCTGCTGCAACAGTTCTATTCTTTCCCGCTGTTCCCAAATGTCAGCCTCAGATTTTTGTTCAGCTTTAAGGATTGAATAAACAAGATTTTCATCGATTTCACTCCCCAACTGCTGCAACAATTCCGCCGCAAACTCAGCTTGTTTGTCAAGCGAGAGACGAAAGCCAAAACCAAATTCGGCGTTATCTTCAAATAGATTATTAGACCACGCGGGGCCGCGTCCTTCGGCGTTGGTTGTCCAAGGAGTGGTAGGAAGATTGCCACCATATATTGAAGAACAACCTGTAGCATTGGCGATGACGGCGCGATCGCCAAACAATTGTGTTAATAATTTTAGATAAGGTGTTTCACCACAACCTGCACAAGCACCAGAGAATTCAAATAAAGGTTCTTGCAGTTGTTGTTGGCGAATCTGGTTTAATTTTAGCGATCGCCTGTCAGGATTAGGTAAACTCAAGAAGAAATCCCAGTTTTTCCGCTCTTGCTCTTGCAATGGCAACTGCTGTGCCATGTTAATCGCTTTCCGCAATGGCTCAGATTTATCTTTAGCAGGGCAAATATTTACACAAATAGTGCATCCCGTGCAATCTTCTGGGGCTACCTGAATGGTAAATTTTTGATTGGCAAAGTCTTTATCTTTTGCACCAGTTGACTTGAAGGTTCCTGGTGCATTGGCTAACTCATCCGCTTGATAAGCTTTTGCACGGATGGCGCTATGGGGACAAACCATAACGCACTTACCACATTGTACGCAGACATCCGGTTCCCACACTGGTATCTCTTCGGCTACGTTACGTTTTTCCCACTTGGCAGTACCAACGGGAAAGGTTCCATCAACTGGTAGTGTGCTAACAGGTAAATCATCACCTTCCCAAATCATGATTTTGCCCAGAACTTCTCGCACAAATTCGGGAGCAGAGTCTAGCAATTTTGGATTTTGGATTTTGGATTTTAGATTGTTGATTGTTTGTGGGACATCTACTTTATGCAAGTTGTCTAAGGTGTTGTCTACAGCTTGTAGGTTCATGCGGACAACTTCAACGCCTTTTTTACCATAAGTCTTATCAATCGCCTGTTTGATTTTAGCGATCGCTTCTTCTTGCGGCAAGACACCTGCCAAGGCAAAGAAGCATACTTGCATAATGGTGTTAATTCTGCCACCCATACCACTTTCGCGGGCAACCTGGCTAGCATTGATTACATATAACTTCAAATGCTTGTCGATAATTTGCTGCTGCACCTTAAACGGCAGATATTCCCAAACGGTATCTGCATTGTATGGGCTGTTAAGCAGCAAAGTCGCTCCAGGAATAGCAGCCTTTAAAATATCTATGCGTTCCAGAAATCCCCAGTGATGACAACCAATAAAGTTGGCTTGGTCAATTAAGTAGGTGGAGCGAATTGGCTCTTTGCCAAAACGTAGGTGAGAGACGGTCATTGAGCCAGATTTTTTGGAGTCAAAGACAAAGTAGCCTTGGGCGTAATTGTCGGTTTCTTCACCAATAATCTTGATAGAATTTTTATTAGCCCCAACTGTACCATCAGAACCCAACCCATAGAACATTGCCCTGACAACGTTATCCGATTCTGTAGAGAAATTAGGGTCAAAGCTCAAGGAAGTATGACTAACGTCGTCATTAATCCCAATTGTAAAATGATTTTTTGGTTTAGCTTGAGCAAGGTTATCAAAAATGCCCTTCACCATCGCCGGGGTAAATTCCTTGGAGGAAAGACCGTAACGACCACCAATAACTTTAGGCAGAGGGGCAGAGGGGCGGAGCGGCAGAGGGGAATCTAATCCTAATTGCTCCTCTGCTCCTCTGCTCCCCTGCTCCCATGCTTCATGAATAGCAGCCACTACATCTAAATACAAAGGCTCACCGGCGCTACCTGCTTCTTTGGTGCGGTCGAGAACTGCGATCGCTTTTACACTAGTTGGTAATACTGCAACAAACCTTTGGACATCAAAGGGGCGGTAAAGTCGCACTTTCACTACGCCAAGTTTTTCACCACGTGCGTTCAGGTAATCTACTGTTTCATGGACGGTTTCACAACCTGAACCCATCAGAACGATAACGCGATCGGCATCCTTAGCGCCGTAATATTCATAGATTTTATAATGCCTTCCCGTGCGTTCTCCAAATTCATCCATGATGCGCTGGACAATTTCTGGACAAACGTTGTAGTAAGGGTTAGCGCCTTCACGTCCTTGGAAGTAGACATCGGGGTTTTGGGCAGTACCGCGCAATACTGGACGATCTGGGGTGAGGGCACGGCTACGGTGTGCGAGTATGAGATTATCGTGGATGAGCGATCGCAAATCATCATCTGAAAGCAATTTGACTTTCTGCACTTCATGCGAAGTACGGAAGCCATCAAAGAAATGCATAAAGGAGACTCGCGTCTCTAGGGTAGCAGCATGGGCAATGAGAGCAAAATCTTGACTTTCCTGTACCGAAGCAGAACACAGCAGAGCAAAGCCAGTAGCACGAGCTGCCATCACATCGCTATGGTCGCCAAAAATTGATAACGCATGGGTAGCCAAAGAACGGGCGGCAACGTGAACCACAGCGCTAGTCAGTTCACCAGCAATTTTGTAGAAATTGGGTATCATCAACAATAATCCCTGAGATGCCGTGAAGGTGGTACTCAGGGAACCTGTTTGCAATGCTCCATGTACAGCACCAGCCGCTCCACCTTCGCTCTGCATCTGCACGACGCTGGGAATAGTACCCCAGAGGTTGGGACGACTTTCTGCTGACCAAGCATCTGCCCATTCACCCATTGCTGAAGAGGGGGTGATGGGATAAATGGCAATCACTTCATTTAATTTGTAAGCAACACGGGCAACAGCCTCATTCCCGTCGATGGTTGCAAAGGTCTTGTTCATAATATGATTTTTGTCCCCGCCTCTAAGCTGCATTATCAGAACATGTGAGTATAAGAATCAGAAAAAGTAAGTGTATTATCTGCATTAAAAATTTCACGGTAGGATTTACTCCGTGTTTAAAAGATAGTTTGTTGATACCTTTAGGCTCTTAAATTAACTTTCAATCAATACTGCATCTATTAATATCTCATCCGCAATACTGCATCTCTTAATATGTATTAATAATGTACTCAATGACCAAAGCCTTTGTTTTAAAAGACTTTTAGATAATTTATTCTTTTTTGTGGGGTACAGGGACGGGAATATTACATTGCTAATCGCCGATTTCCATACCATTGACTCAAATCATCCTCAATCGCCTCAAGAATCGCGATCGCCTCAGTTATTGATTTTGCATCGGCAGCTAAAAGTGCAAACGCTCGCTCAATCCGTTGTTGATAGTCCTGCGGGCAAATAGCAAACCTATTAGCAAGTGCAATCGCCCCTTTTTCATTCAACAGGTAATCTTCATTGAGCGCGAATAAAACTTGATTCATACACGCAACACTGCGGAAACAACAACCTGCTGCGTAAACAACATCATCGCGTGCAATCGCTTTTTTTGCGACCAACAGCGAGAAACTTATTTCCCAGGCGAAAGTATCAATAATTGCCTGTTTCAGCCCAACTGGATACGGTTTTGTTTTTACCTTCAAAGCTTCTAAAACACCATCAGGGTCGTAAAGTGCCTGACAAAGAGCAATTTCTCCCATATAAATAGAGGACACAAAGCCATGAGGATGTCCTGGTTGATAATCAATAGTAATGCGTCCATTATGGCAATCATCAATGACACGATTGACCTTTGCCAAATCGCGATAGAGAAAATCTACACCTACACCTTGAACCTTTAGCCAACCACCACCGTTAATCCACTTTCCCCATTCCCCGATCGCAGTAATCAAATTTACGCGATGATTATCATCAAGGTCACAGGCGAGGCGATTAAGAGCAATTAAATCAGGCGGGTTTTCTGGATTGTAATAAATTCCCAAATCCACATCTGACTTTAGGGTATGGTTGCCCCGCGCCCGTGAACCACCCAGTGCGATCGCTGTAATTCCCTCAATTGACCGCAAACTTGAAACAATATGGTTTATGAATTGGGGTGATTCTTTATTCATAGCTTTTTGCATTACCATAAAGTTTTACCAAAGGTAAACCTCTATTGGGAATACTACTAATAAAAAGTTGTTTTATGCTGTTAGACTTATATGATAAAAAATAACTCAAGACTGCAATTATCGTTGATATAAATACTAAACTTAGGTGAACACCTATTGAGATAAAAACTAATGTTAATAGAGCAAATACAAGAATAAAAATATTACTAAAGGTTTGTACCTGTTCTAGAAAAACCACAGACTTACGACAACTTGGACAATGTTTTGTATGTCTATACCATCGGTCATATAGTTGTTCATCATTCAATTGTTTAACACTGCCTTCTACACACCCTTGCCATGCAGGACTACCTCCAGCAAATTCGTCTAGCCATTTTCTGAAAGTTATGATACCCACATCAGAGGGAGAAGGCATAAAGTATGACTTTTGCCATTTTTTCTCTAATGATGACTGATTCACTTCCTGCGAATGCATAGCTGATAAATCTTGGTCACTTAGCTTATATGTGGATAAGTGCTGTAACCCAGTTTGTAAATCCTTTGGGAGAATCTTAAACCAAAAATTTCTTTTAACTGAACTTCCATCAGAAATCAACTTGCCAATATACCTACAATAACCTGGTTGTGTAGGAACAAAATACAACTGAAAAATATTAGTTTTGCCGTTGGGGTAACGATATATCGTAGTATTAGAACAGGGTGGAGTAAACTTCCGCATCGCCTCCATATCCTTGTTGAAGAGATTGTAGCCTTGATGTTTGAGAGTAAAACCTTCTTGGGCAGATATTTCTCCAACAGATTCAAAATATTCCATAGGCACAGCTGTTTTAGGTGAAAAAATACCTATTCCTTCATGAAGAAACTCTGCATGAGAAGGATCAAAAGTACTTTCAACAGACACGGTATAACCAACTGGAACTTCTGTCATGTGCCAGGAAGTAGTAGATATATCTAGTTCAGACTCAGGTATGGTAGCTGGCTGCTTTGAGTTACAATCTTCAAAAGCTGTTGAACTATCATCTGGCCATACCCAAAGCAATTCTTGGTTAACTTGTGTAGGATATGTTGTAACTCTTGACCTGAAACTATCACAAGCAGTTACTTCTGCTTGGCTACCAGCCAACATAGGAATTTTAGTACATTTTCCTTCACCGTTAAAACACCAACCATGATGTCTACACATTAAGTTTCCATCTTCAGTAATGCTTCCCATAGATAGTCGGGCTAACTTATGAGGACAAACATCATCCATTACAATCCACTTTTGATTTTTGTCTCTCCAAATCACCAGTTTTTTCCCTAGAAGAGTGATAGGAGTAGGATTAAAAATATCTAAGTAACTTAAAGGGATAATAGGATACCACTGTTTAGTCCAGGAAAACTGAGTTGTCATAACAAGAGCTAGAAACCTAATTTATAAAACTATAATAGTAAGTTAATTTGGCAACATAATAACTCACAAATTGGTATTAATTACTGGTTGTGACAACATCTGCACCATCGGTCTTCAACTGACCATCTTCCATATAAATGATGCGATCGGCAATATCGAGGATGCGGTTATCGTGGGTAACTAGCAAAATCGTACATCCTTGTTCTTTAGCTAGCTTCTGCATTATTTCCACGACATCGCGCCCAGATTTTTTGTCGAGTGCAGCAGTGGGTTCATCTGCTAAGACAATTTTAGGATGGCTAACTAAAGCACGAGCGATCGCTACTCGTTGCTTTTGTCCTCCAGATAGTTTCTCTGGGTAGTAATTTACACGATCACCTAAACCGACTGTTTCCAAAATAGCGATCGCTTTGGCATCAATATCCTGATTCAGAAAATCGTCATGTAACTCTAAGGACATCCGCACATTTTCTCTTGCTGTTAAAAAAGTCATCAAGTTATGAGCCTGGAAAATATAGCCAATCTGACGCCGCAGCTTAGTTAATTGCAGCTTTTTAGCGCCACGAATTTCCTCTCCTAAAATTTTGAGACTACCTTCTTGAGCAGAACGCAATCCACCCATTAAAGTTAACAAGGTGGTTTTCCCCGATCCAGAGGGACCAGTCATAATAACGATTTCCCCAGTCTTAATCTCCAAATTAATATCGAATAATACTTGTTTGCGAAGCGCACCTTCACCAAAATAGTGGTTAAGATTACTGATAGAAATCACAGATTCTAAAACAGAAAGTGTTGAGTTAGAATTTTCTGGTAAAGATTTTTGTAACATAGGATTTTATAAAGTATTGGGTATACTCACATCTTGCACCTGGAAAAATGAATGTCAAAACCACAACTACGTGTAAGAAGAATTGGGTAATTATCTATGTAATATAACATCTGAGTTAGAGGATTATGTAACTTAGCTGTACTTAATACTTATCCTTTATCTACCGTCACATTTTTGTACTTCTTATTTGCCTTTTACGGGTTTGTTCGGCTAGGTACAAGAAACTGACTTTTCACGGTATGTGGAAAAGGAGCAAGGGTGTGGGGTGTAGTAAGACAATATTAGTTCTCTACACCCTACCCCCTACACCCTACCCCCAGTCTTGATGAGGGTTTTAGTAATTACCGTGAAAAGTCAGGTGCAAGAAATGAGTAAATCCTCTTTCCTTCTGCCTCCTGACTTGAAAGTGCTGAGTGCTGAGTAAAAATACCAGTCCACAGTCCCCAGCTATTCTTTCGTCCAAGGCTTTTGAAACTTGTTTTATCAGGACTCAATGGCACTAAGAAAAGATGAAACTGAGTCAGGGCAGGGTGTAGGGTGTGGGGTGTAGGGAAGGAAGAAGATGTTGTTCTATTTGATGCACTAAAATTCAATTTTCTTAAACACTACACCCTACACCCTATACCCAAAAGCCAA
>JADEXV010000070.1 GCA_015206945.1 Nostocales cyanobacterium LEGE 12452
GTACCTATAGTGTCCTGGCTTCTGAAGACAGTCGCTCAAATGATGCAATTGAAAAAACTATCAAACAGTTGCAGAACGCCTGGTTCCAATTTACTGGACAAATCCACGGTGTTCGGCAAGAACGAATCGAAACAATTTTACGGGATAGTTTTACTTCTGGGTTTCAACGGTGGGAACAACTTTTTACTAACTCAATGGGGCTTTCAGTACGAGCAGTCACAAGTGAGGAAGTATGGTCAATTCTTTGGAGTCAGTTTAACCGTAGCGATGCACCCAAAGTTCCCAATCCCCTCATATTAGATGAAGAGGGGCTTCGAGAAGTTCAAACCAGCGATTTCCATATTCGCCACCTGATGCTGGAGAATGAGAAATCTGTCCCTTTTCTCGATCGCAGTTGGGTAAGACTGCAAGACAAGTATATCGGCGTTCTCCAGTTTAGCGAAAAGCCCCAAGGCTGGGTAGACGAATACGCCCAGCTTCGATACCTTTGGGAGGTAATATCCAAAGAAAAAATTTCCGACACTGAGATTATCTGCCAGCTATCTAAAGCTAACCAGGGACTCGCCAAAACTGCCCTTCAACGGATTACCAAACAGTCAATTACTTCCAGCGCGATGTCTTCTGAGAAGGGATCAATTGACGTAAAAGCCAATATGAACATCGAGGAAGCGGTCAAGGCACAAGAAACTATCCTCAGAGGCAGCTTACCCATCCATACTGCCGTTGTTTTTTGTGTTCATCGTCATAGTCGTCAAAAACTCGATGAAGCTTGCCAATACCTTTCTAGCTGCTTCTTGCGGCCTGCCGTAGTTGATAGAGAAATTGAGTATGCTTGGAAGACATGGTTACAATGTGTACCTATCGTCTGGGAAAACCTACTCACAAGACCCTTTAACCGTCGCCTCCCCTATTTCTCATCAGAAGTTCCCGGACTCATGCCGATAGTTAGAACGGCTACGGGAGATAAATCCGGGTTTGAGCTAATTGCTGAAGAGGGAGGAACTCCAGTACATCTCGACTTGTACAAGCAGCACAAAAATCTCGCCATTTTCGGTACTACCCGTGCTGGTAAATCTGTCTTAGTAGCAGGTCTGTTAACACCTGCCTTGGCTCAAGACATTCCCGTAATTGCACTTGATTATCCCAAACCCGATGGTACTAGTACGTTTACCGACTATACCAAATTTATGGGAGAAGAAGGGGCATATTTCGATATTAGTAAAGAATCAAACAATCTATTTGAATTACCTGATTTAAGGGGGTATGAGCCGGAAGTTATTAAAGAAAGGATGACAGATTTCAAGGAATTCTTGAAATCTACATTAATGATTATGGTACTAGGGACAAATCCTGTAGGAATAAGTCCGACAACGGTATCAAATATCGAAAGTATCATTACAATCACAATTGAAACTTTCTACAACGATGAGGATATCAAACTTCGGTACAAGCTAGCACTAGAAAATGGATTAGGAACACCTGAATGGGCAGATATTCCCACACTTAAAGATTTCTATAATTATTGTTCGCCTGGGTTTATCAAACTCGATTCAATCACTAATAATAGTAAAGAAATTCTTGATGCTCTTGACCAAATCAGATTGCGATTAAAGTTCTGGTTAAACTCACGAGTTGGACAATCAATCGCCAATCCATCTAGCTTTAAAACTGATGCACGACTACTGGTATTCGCACTGCGATCGCTTGGGAGTGAAGCTGATGCAGCAGTCCTTGCCCTTAGCGCCTATTCCGCAGCATTACGTAGAGCTTTATCATCCAAAGTATCAATATTTTTCTTAGACGAAGCGCCGATTTTATTCAGTTTTGACAGCATAGCCGAGTTAATTGGTAGACTCTGTGCCAACGGAGCAAAAGCAGGTATACGTGTAATTTTATCTGCCCAAGAACCAGAAAGTATTTTCCAAAGTAAGTCTGCTTCCAAGATATTTGCTAACATCACGACCCGCCTTATCGGTCGGATTCAAACATCATCTGTTGACCCATTTGTTAACAGGTTTAAATATCCTTATGAAATCATCTCACGCAATAGTACCGAAGCATTCTTCCCAAAACGTGAAAGTATTTATTCACAGTGGTTACTTGACGATAATGGCAAACTTACTTTCTGTAGGTATTATCCTGCTTATTGCTTACTTGCAGCAGTAGCAAATAACCCAAATGAGCAAGAATTACGCACTCTATTTCTCAATAAATATGCCGATAATCCAATGCTGGGTATGGTGAAATTTTCAGAAAGCTACATACAAATGCTTCGGGGAGATGAGTTAAGCCCAGAAGCACAACAATTATTGGATAACAATAACAATCAGCAATTAAAGCCAGCATAAATTATAGAAGAAAAGCTAAGAATAATCTGGATTTATAAAGATAAGAATCAATAACTCATAAACAAGTGGCTTAACTTTAATTGCCACATTGATTATTTTATCCACGAAAAGTATGAGACAAAAGTTCAAGTTTACTAAGAAAGGAGTAATAATCGGGTCAATCATTGGTCTGGTTACTTTACTCGGTACAGCACCCAGTTATGCCTTTTCAATTGACGATTTTTTCAAGGTTTTAGGCAAATTCAATAACTATTTTGAGGAAACCAAAAACGAACTCACCGCAGCAGCTAATGAATGGGGTGGGATGAAAGGCGAAGCTAAAACTGCTATTCAGACTGGCAGTATGGATATGCCAGACCCAGTAAATTCAGCCGAAAAGCTCAAGGAGCAACTCAAGAGCAAGGGGAACTGGAATGAAAGTAACACAGTTGAAGGTGCTGTAGGTGCAGCTAACGAACTGGAGAGAGAAACCACCCGCGCTACGATCGCCAGCGTCTTAGGGGAAATCGGCCAGGAACGTACCAAAAATGAAATAGAAGCAACTGAACAAACTGTAGCTGAGGCCAAAGAACTCGCGGAATCTGCACAGGCAATGGATGCTTCACAAAACATTCTTAAAGTAATTGCTGCCCAAAACTCGCAAATTGTCTCAATGTTGGGGCAATCCCGCACCGACGGACTGCAAGCACGGCACGATGTCCAGCAAACTAACCTGATGCTAAGTCAACTTGCCGAACAGGGGGCAAGCGATCGCCGTCGTCAAAACCTGATGATGGACGGTATCAGTGCCCAGTACATCGAAATCAGCGGGTTTAGTAGTCTCAAAACTACAGCAGGTGAATAATTCACCCTAATCAATTGGTCATCTCTGCAATTGAGATGACCAAACCTTCACGCCTGTTAACCAAGTGCTATGTTAGAACACCTCATAATTGCAACCGACCCATTTTTTGGACAAGACATTTTAGAAAATGCCGCCGCTGGAGCGCAATTAGTAGCTGAAGGTTTCAATGAACTTTGGCAAGAAACCCTCAACGGTAGCTTATACGGCTCGATGTGCAAAGTTGGTCAGTTTTTTGCGATCGCCACACTTACCCTTTTTATGGTTGAGTTAGGCAAAAACTGGATAAATCAAGAAGATATGAAAGCTCTCTCCAGTTGGATATGGCCCATCCTGGTTATCGGGCTACTAGCTAACAATGGCACTTTACTCAGAAGTGGAACACTCGCCATACGAGGATATATTAATACTGTCAATAATGACATTCTTGAATTTACCGCTGCTGGAGCAAACCTAGAAGTAGCATTCAATCGGGCAGTTGGCAATATTGCCCTCCAGCAGCAAGTAGGGGCGGCAATGGAAAGATGCCGCTCAATCCCTGGTAACACGCAAGATTCAATCACCTGCTTGCAAGAAGCAGAAGCAGAACTCAAAACCTCTGCGCCCGATCTATTTAAAGGAGAAGCCCCCGATAGCGGTAGTTGGGAATTTAACCCACTTCAGGCTTTATCTGATGCCAAAGATGCGCTCAACGACCTCTCCCCCGGTCAAATTGCTGAAAAGATTGGTAATTCTATCACCAGTACAATCGGCTCGATGATTACCGGATTTGTCGCAGTAATCCTCCTCGCCCTAAATAACGCTTACCAGTGGGGTATCGAATTCACGATGCTTTTAACTGCCCTACTTGGCCCGTTGGCAATAGGCGGTTCACTACTCCCCTTTGGCGCGAAACCTATTTTCGCTTGGCTAACTGGTTATTTCACTGTTGGAATGGCGAAACTCTGCTTCAACATGATTATTGGTTTGTGCGGACAACTTATTGCTAATTCCGAACAAAACCAACCGATGATATTTCTCCTTTTTGTTGGGTTGGTTTCTCCTATCCTTTCATCTGCATTAGCCGCAGGTGGTGGAATAGCTGTTTGGACAGGATTAGGTAAAACAGTAGCATTTGGATCTGAAATTGCAGCAGGAATCGCTACTGGTGGAGCAAGTACAACTGCAACGGTTGCTGTCAATGCCACCAAATTTGTTAGTTCCAAAATTAAAGTTAAAAAGTAATTAGTCAGAATTCAGGAGTCAGAATTCAGGAGTCAGCCAAGACATTTCAAGATTTGATAATTTGGCAAAAAACACATCAGTTTGTTTTATTAGTATGTCAATTTACTAGTGAATTTACTAAATCGCAAATATATGCTTAAACCTAAGTCTAAATCTCAACCAGCCCGCCTTCTCAGTTATGGTCAATCTACCTCTACACCTATTGCAATGGCAATCACCATAACAGCAGGAGGAACTATTCTATCTATCCTATTGCAAATTGTAAATATTGGTATGAGTTCTAGCACAAATCGTCATGTCAAAGGCATGACGGTTGTTCAACTCCAAGATGGCTCTATTTCACCTGGTAAATTTGCTGCTCCCAACGAACGTGAAGACGAAACTATCAAACGCTTTATCTCAGATAGCATGATTAAAATGTTCGGTTGGAACGGAATAATCGAAGCAACAGAGAATGGCGAAAACGTTACCAAACCTGATAAAGGAATAGATGTTCAAACAACAAAAAATAGTAGAAAAAGAATTCCGACTAGAGCTTGGGAAGCTGCATTTGCACTATCTGAAAATCAAGATTTTCGGGCAAACTTCCTCAAAAAGTTAGCAGAAATTGTCCCAAATGGTGTATTTAACGGTGAGGTTCAAGTCTCACTCGTCACCCGCCATATCTCTGAACCCAGAAAAATCAAGGATGGAAAGTGGGAGGTTGATTATATCGGCACGCTTGTAAGCTTTGATAGAAATGAAAATCAAGGTAAAGGAATCGCCTTTAACAAAACAATTACTGTCGAAGCTATCGATACTCCCAAGTTACCAGCCAAGCCAACTGAACTTGATAAAAAAATTTATTTAGTACGAGAGCCAGGTTTAGAAATTACTCAAATTGTTGATTATAATCTCGGCAAAAAAGAAAATAATTAGTAATTAGATACCAAAATATGTTACAGCTACAAGATGAGGCTTCAAATAAGCATGAATTATCTTCCGTAGATCGTCTTTTACCAATCGAGAGTAAAGATATAAAACCTGTAGAAGATGAACTGGAAGGTTCACAATATGAGGTGGCTGAAGAAGATGAACTGGAAGTAGAAGACCCCGCATTAATACAAACTAAACACGATTTTGTCACATCCCCCTGGTCAAGATTAGGAATTATTGGTGGTGCATTCGGTGCTGGGTTCCTAGTTATATTTGTTGTCCTCAACGGCATGATGAATGGGGGTGGTAAAAATGCCAAAAAACCAGAAGTAACCCCTACCCCCACTCCCACAGTTGCCGCATCTGAGAAAAAAGATGGGGATGTTTATGCCAAGCTTGCCCTTGCCAAGCAACAGGAAGAACTTGATGCACTAAATGGTAAAGGCAAGACAGAAGACAAAGAAGAGAAAAAGGAAGGTACTGAAGAAGAACAATCTAAAAACAAAGAGAAAACACGTTCTACTCGACAACGAAGGGTAGTCGCTCAACAAACTCCCCCTACTTCCAGAAGACGTGTATACCGAGAAGAAGCACCCGAAACTGTTAGACCAAGACGTAGAGAAGTCGCCTCACAGCCAATAGCACCCCTGCGTCCTAGCGCTCCTCTGCCAAAATTTGCCAAACAAATAGTTGCCAGCAACCAGAGTGTCGCTAAAGACCCAATAGCCGAACTCGAACGCCTGCGTAGCCTGGGTTCGGTTGGTCGGGTTGATTATATGTTAGCCAGTACCACTGTCAGTGAACCTACAAGTACAACAGTACAAGAACTTACAGCTAAAACTAAAGAAACATTACGCCCAGCAGAACAAAATACCAATCACTCCCGTCGTCGCCGTAACCGCCGCAGCGAGAATACCGAAACAGTTGCCAACACTCCCAGTCAAATTGAAGAACTGCGCCCGCGCTGGGAACCTGTAACCACAAACGACAGTACTCCAGAGTATAGCAATACTGGTGATGAAGAGAACAATCAAGCCGTACCAGTTATTTATAGCTTCTTGGTAGAAAAACCACAAACTAGCTCAGAACTTGCCAGTACCAAAGAACAAACTTTAGAATCTAGTTTTGCTGGTAATAAAGAAAACAATTCCCCTCGGCAAGTCGAACGAGTTGCAAATGCCTACCTGCCAGAAGAAGCACAGATACTTCAAGAAACACAACCACAGTATCTAGTTGTCGGTTCGTTTGCAAGTGCAACCCTCGTAACTCCGCTCGTGATGTCCCAAATCAACAATAACGGTCGTTCCCAAGAGCAGACAAATACGTTACGGTTTGTCGCCCAGTTGAACGAGCCGCTTTACAGCAATACTGGCGAAATAGCCATTCCAGCAGGAACACAGGTAACTATCGCCATGATTTCGGTTGATAGCACATCAGGCGTGCGTGCCGAAGTCACGGCCATCCTCAAAGACGGAACCGAATACCCCCTATCACCCGGAACGATATCAGTCCTGGGAGAGGCAGGTTCCCCCCTAGCCGCCAGACCCTACGATGACAAGGGGTCTGAAATAGCCAAATACGATACCACTTTAGGAACAATAGCTGGTCTTGCCAAGGTAGGGGAAATTATCAACCAGCCAGATGAAGAAGTCACAGAAGATTTGCCTTTAGGTGGGACAAGAACCCGCAGCCGCAATAACAACCGCAACCTGGGAGCTGCCTTTCTTGAAGGTGCCTTTGGCAAACTTGGCGAAACAGTCAGCAAGCGGACAGAACGTGCCACTGACGAAATCAACCGCCGTCCCAATGTCTGGTATGTGCCTAAAGACACCAAAATCACAATCAAAGTCGATAGGTCAATCAAGCTGTGAAATTCAGAGATATAGCCAGCTTTAGTTTAATGATGCCCTGCGCGATCGCCTTTGGCGGATGCCTCACCATTGCCACCGTGCTTGCACCAAATCAACTTGTACAAGCAAATACTATCCGTCAAGTTGCAGCGTCCCAGGTGTCAGGGGAAAATGCCCAATTGCAGACAGTTAAGGTCTGGCCTGGACATGGGGTATCAATATCGTTCTACAACACCAGAGAAGTCATCAAGAAAATCTGGCTGGATGACCCATCTAGGTTTGTTTTTGATGTAGACGGATGTCTTGAAGGTTTAGGTAAGTGTTCTGGAAACAGTACGGGCGCAGGACTAATTCACATTCGCCGCATCGAGACAGTCAAAATCCCCGGTTTACCACAAGCTTCTTACGGGGGGCACATGACAGTAATTACCGAATCTGGCTCAACAAGGAAAAGCTATCACTTTCGGATTGTAGCGGGCAGTGGCACACCAGAGTACAGCCAAATTGAAATTATTGGCGATACTCCCAGCAAACCTGAAGAAGTAAAACCAAAGGTCAGTTACACCGCATTATCTGATAGCAGACATATCGCTAAAGGAATGCAAGTTGCCTTAAAAAACCAGTGGGTTACTACAGATAGCAAACTTTGGAAGCGTCTGAACCAACTTGTGGAGTTGCGATCGCAAGGAGAGGAACTTGTCGTCGCCGCCAGCACCACCGGAGTATCAATGCAATTGGTTGAAAAACTCATGCTGCTAGGTGGAAAACGCTTGTTAGAAATACCGCCACAGCGCAATAACCCTCTCACAACAACAAATCCAGGTAAAACAAGTTTTAGATAACCAGTTATGTATACCGAAAATCTGACCACTAACAACCAAATTTTAGATACGACACCAGAGGTAACTGTGATCGTACCAGTGAGAGCTGCAAGTCAAGAAACCACTCACAACAAAACCAACCGAGCGCTTGAGTATCGGATGGAAAAATTTAATAACTTACGCTACCTGATGGTTGCAGGACTTATTGCAGGGCTTGCCCTACACGGGTTAATCCGATATGGAGGTAGCTACAATATCGGCAGTCTCCTATTCGGTGAGAAAGCAGTAGCTCTAACAGTTCCATCGAAGTATTCAAATTTGAACACTTCGATAGATAAGACAAAACAAACCAAACAGCCACAGCCCGTCGCAACTAAATACGTCAACGGCGCACCTACTCCTGACTGGAGTAGTATCACGTTCAAAAATATGAAATTCGGCGGTGCTGGCAGCGTCGAATTCCCTAATATCAAAAACCCTGGTATGAAGGAGACACGCGCCTGGAGTACTGGACAAAGCCTTGCCGAAGTCATGGAACTGGGCGATTTTGAAGCAACTGAGTTCAATATTGAAGATTTTACGCTTGAAGATATCGCCAGCATCACGGGAATTAACCTCAAAAATCTCAACCTGTCAGATTTTGAGACACTAGAGTGGCAAACACTCGAAGACCTCGCCGAAGCAATTCCCAAGCTTGAAGATTCAGAAGTTGGAGCCATCCCACCAATTCAAGAACTAGTGACCAAAGTAACAGGCAGCACCGCAAGCTACCAAACTGTTGGTGAAGTGCTAGACAATTATCCCGAACTGGGAGAAGTGGAACTTGGCAAGTATGTCAAACTCAATAAATATAAACTAACCAGCATCCCCGGTATTCAGGATGCACAGCTAAAGGACTTCACTAACTGGCAAAACACAACAATTAGTAAGGTTCCGGGATTAGCTGATGTACCGTTTGATCAGTTCCCCAGTGTTCCCATCCCCGATGTTAGCTTTATCGGCAAAGTAGACTTACCCCTCGGTTCGCTTGAAAGTGGACGCTGGAAGTCAATAAGTGGTAGCTATCAAGCTGGGTTTAATGTCCCGTGCGAGAAAAAGTGTGGTCACATCGAAGTTTCGGGTAGCGATACCGTTACTGGCGCACAGTGGATGTCCGGCAAAGACCAAAACGTTAAAGGCGGATTCGGCATCTTGGGCAACCTCAACGGCGGCAAAGAACCTACAGGTCGTCACCCCTTTGGGAAATCATTTAAACAAGTCATCTGGGACATTAACGAAGCTGACGGCAGTATCACCACCGCGATGTTCTTCCGTATCTGCAAGCGGGGATGGGTTGACTTGGGCTGCTCGCCCTACTTCATTGGCCCAGTTCCCTTCTTCACCTACCGCGAGATAGACCCAATTATCCTTGGTACACCTCTCACCGTACCGAAGAAGTAACAAGTAAAAAGGCAATCATAGAAGATTTTATCCTCTTGCTTTTAACTTTTGACTTGGAGAGGACACACCACACAAATAACGGAGAAATATGCAACTTCACTTAATTGCATATTTCTTCGATTTCCTTATGCCAAATTAACACAGATTAATATGAATAATTATCTGTTTGCAACTGCTAAAATTAAGACTGTTAGAGAAGTAAAAGCTGCTCATAAAAATAGCAATACTGACTTTAGTAAATATACAGATAAGCTCATGTCACCTCAAGGTTTACTACTTGCAGGGGGAATTGGCTTAATGTTGCTTTTACAGCTTTTTAGTAATGGCAAAAAAGGCAAGCTTGCTACTAGCTATTGGGGCGGAGCAAAGGAAACTGCCCAAGCTAAGAAAAAAGCCTTGAAGCAAATCTTAGCTCCTAAGTGTGATAGTGCCAGTCTGTATATCGGAGTACATAGATACAAGGGTCAAAAATCACCCAAGGGGAGCGGGGGAGTACCAGTTTATGTACCCGATGTCCAACGCGGAACTGCTGTAATTGGCGCACCTGGTAGCGGTAAATCATTCTCGGCTATCAACCCGATGATTTACTCAGCAATTGACCAAGGGTTTGGTATAGTACTATACGATTTTAAGTATGCCAGTCAAGCCAAAATCGCCAGTTATGCCAAATCAAAAGGGTATGACGTACACATCTTCGCACCAGGATTCCCCGAATCGGAGGTATGTAACCCAATCGATTTTTTACGCGACAGTAGCGATGCTGAAACCGCACGGCAGTTAGCTACAGTAATTAACAAGAACTTCCGCCTGTTAGGTAATGCCTCTGAGGATGCATTCTTTGGCCCTGCGGGCGATCAGTTAACGCAGGCTATCTTAATGTTAACCAAAGAGTTTGGCGATCGCGCTGATATTATGACGGCGGCGGCAATACTTTCCAGCGAGAAGATGGTCGAACGCTTGATGGCAGCAGCACTAAACCCCTGGATTAAGATAGCTTTTGGTCAATTATTTAGTTCGGCTGGCTCTGAAAAAACCGTGGCGGGTATCGCTGGTAGCGCTTCATTGATGTTCACCCGGTTCATGGCAAGGGGTACATTGGGATGCTTTGTCGGTAAAACAACCCTCCCCCTGGAGGTAAAACGCAAACAGATGATTATCTTCGGGTTAGACCGCGAACGCCGCGATGCCGTCAGCCCCCTGATGACCAGTATTCTTCACATGGTAGTTTCCCGCAGTATCGCCAAAAAACGCAAGGAAGATGGCCCATTAATAGTATGTCTTGACGAGTTGCCAAGTATCTTCCTTCCAGATTTATTTAAATGGCTTAACGAATCTCGTTCCGAAGGATTCTGCGGTATCCTGGGTTGGCAAAATATGGGTCAGCTTGAAAAGATTTATGGTAGGGAAATCTCTAAAGCCATCCTCGGTGCGTGCGGCACAAAATTTGTTTTTAATCCTGGTGAAGAAGAATCTGCACGATTATTTTCTGCATATTTAGGTGAAGAGGAAATTAAATATAAACAAAAATCTCGCTCAACTGGAGGGGGTAGGGCTAGCATATCTATCAGCGAGCAAGAACGGACTCGGAAGCTGTTCGAGCCTGCCCAATTCCTTAAATTACCACCCGGTAAATGTCTACTTATTAACCCTGCTTACAGTAATAAAAATGAGGGTTCAGTACCAATATTAAAAAATATCAAAATCCCGAAATATATTATCGGGATCGAACAAGAAAACGATACTAAATGGGATAAAGTCATTAAGGAGCTTGCTAGAAAAAGTACCCAAAAAAAGCCCACACAAGAAGATTTAGATTTGCGAGTCAAGGAAGTAGATCGGAAGTTTCCTATCCCACAAGCACCCGTACAAGCAGGCAATGCACCGTTACCTGTTGATGCATACAAGAGCTTTTTCTAAAAACTTTAAGTTTGATAGTCAACTGGTTTTTGTAAAGCATAATCAGACTGTTAGAGTTGATAGATTATTTTCACCACAATTAATATATGTTTGACTCCAGACACACTCAAATTAATGAATCATATTTAAATACAGCCGATACTGCAATTAAAACAAGTCGGGAATTAAGTAAAACCCTCATCAATGCACTGACTAAGATAACTAAAGTAATTCTCGAAAAACTCAAAGAAGCTCAAGAAGCAAGTAAAATCGCAATTGAAGTTGGCAAAGACATTTACAATCTTGTACCTGATGAATCTACCCCTGGTGCATATAAATGGGAAAAAGTAAATTTAACCAACCAAAGTATAAAAAGTAATCAGGAAACTGATATTGTGTTAATGCCCGATCTATTAATAGAAGGTCAATACACAATAGAAACTGAACCTTTTACAGACTATCAAGCACAAAGAATTGCTGCCAGATTAGTAGAAGATGTACCCAATTTAAATAGTGATTATCAGCAAACAGGTGAGATCGCTCTGAAAATTACGGCTTATCTGGAGTCAGAGAGTTCAGAAAAACAAATCGTTATTTACGAACAAAATAGCGAAGGTAAATGTACAACTAATCTCGTCACTGAAATACTTACCCCAGATGAAATAATAGATGTAGCAAGTGAACCCCTGATTAAGCTACTACCTCCATCTGCTGAAATTATTGAAAATTCTGAAGATACAAAAGAGTTATTATCTGATCATGAAAATTTCACTGCTATAGAAGACAATCCACTGTTAGATGATAGTCATCTGACTATAAATAAGTTACTACAAGATAAAAACAGCGAAAACAGTTCGCCCATAACTCAAGAAATAAACTCATCTGTTGAAATAGAAGCAGATGAGAGTTTTGAAGATGATGTGGTCAATAATCTTCAAGAAGAAATCGCACAGTTCAAAGAAACTCTTCAAATCAGAGAGATAGTTGTTAGTAACTACCAACCTCAAGATCAAACTGAAGGAGAGATAAACGAAAATGCAACTCGCAATCAGTTTTTTGCACAAGTGCCAGAGGAGCTAGAAACTAATAATCGAAACAAATATGCACCTGAATTTAGCTATCAAGAAGTAGCTAACTCCCAAGGTGTAGAGCCACCAGCGCAACAGTGGGCGCGTCAGGTTGAAGTACCTATCTATCAAATTAATAATAAACAAGCGCGGGAGGAACGCTACAACGGGGAAAATAAAGACATTGCTGAAACCGCGATCGCAATGTTAAAAAAATACGGCACTCTTGAACAAGACGGGTCGCGTATTTACCGTAGCGATACATTTGTGATTCGCCAAGAGGGAGACACTGTTAGCATTCATCGCCGCAGTGATGAACTCTTTGGGTGGGAAAACTCCTTGATAGATTTTAAACTCAACAAAAAAGAGGAACCCAAAATAACGAAAAAACCTACAGAGATGTTACCTGTTGAACGTCAGGAGTTTCTCATTGTGGCCGAGTACTTAGGCGACAATGGCAAGCTCCCTAACCTCAACAATGCCGATATCCGTGATGTAGCAAATAGCCTAGGAAGTCTTGCACCTGCTGGCACGATTAAAACTTTGGAAGTATTTAAACAAAACGAGATATTGCACACCCTTAATAATGTCCTCATCCAGGCTGATAAGGAAGAACTTACAGTAGGTGAATTTACCATCAAGCGTACTCGTGACCCCGAAAATAATCGAGCCAGCCTGCAATTATTTAAAACTACTGAAGAGAAAGGTACTCAGGAACTTGTCCGGTTTGACCTAACTAAAACCGAAGCCGGTATTACCAAAGAGGTCAGCAAGATGAACATCTCTGACTACGATATCAACCAAATTAAGTTTATTGCCCAAAATGCCAGCAAACTCAACTTGGAACAAATCTTTGGTAACGAACAATCTACACCTGCAACCGCACCCAAAGAACGAGTAATACAAGCAGCTGGTGATATACCTGTGAAAGTTCACCCATATATCGCTGAGGAATGGGCGAACATGGTCAAGCATGGTGGCCCTGACTGGGGAAAGGCAATGAACCAGGGTAATGAAGAGATTCTTCAGCGGATAAATGAGAATGACGGCAAGTTACCAATTGCCGACCAGAGGGAGATGTACTTCAAGATTTTAAACCATAAGACAAATGAAGCTGAAAAGAAAGGAGAAACAGTCGTCGATTTTGTTCCCCTCAAAGACATTATGAGCGACTTACAACAATGGCGAGGAGAAGAAATTCGGCAGCAATATACCCCAACTGAACACATACCCTCCCCTCAACGGCAAACTGTTGCGGCTGCACCTAAAAGCAAGTCGGGAGAGGTTGAATTGTAAACTAGCTATCACCAGGTTGTCTAGTACCAAGTTTGCAAATTCGCATTGACAATATAAAAACTTTGGTTGAGAAGTTATCCAATTTTGCACTAATTACGAAATTTAAAAAGCTTACTTTATAAGCTGTTCACTGATTTTGAATGATTAGTCTCTTTACTTAAATCAGTAACCCGATTAAAACAAAAATTACTACGTAAAGCTCACGCAGATACTCAATGTAGTATCTCAAACAAAAAACTAAAAAGTGAGCTTAACATCGGAATTAAAAAATAGAAACTCACCTATCAGGAGATGGTTTGACTCTAGACTCAACAAGACAGTCATCAAGATGATTACTAACCATAACCAGCTATTAGAAAGTCAAGAAATTATTAGACCAGTTGATGGGGTAGATTTCCCAATAGTAGGAAATGCGATCGCCAAAGCACTTGCCAAGTATTTAGGAAGCATCTATGAAGACCAAACATGGTTTACTAATTGTCTTGCTCAGGTTGGAGCAAAAGCTCTCAAAATAGAATATGCCTTCGATTATTCCATTACAAATTCAAATTCACTTGAAGAAGAAGCTCTAAAGTGTATGCTACTGGGTGCATTAGAAAATTATGCTCGTAGCCGTAATATTCATGAGATTATTCAACCTTTTCTACAAGGAGAAAAATCCCTTCAGCTTGAAGCACAATACTTCAAAAAATGGCTTCCTAGTATCCAAGATACATCTCAAATCATCGGTATTGTACCCCGTACCTGGCAAACAGTAGCTAATCAAGTATGTGGGAATATTACCTGCAATGCTTCATACCCTTTAAGTCAATATCTTGGAGGTGCTGATTGCCAGATAATTGCTGGAAATACTCTCATCGATGTACGAACAACTGCTAAAAAGCGTCCCTTCTCTCTAGAAAATTTTTACCAACAAATTAGTTACGT
The DNA here is from genome assembly GCA_015206945.1 of Nostocales cyanobacterium LEGE 12452. Lineage (GTDB taxonomy): Bacteria > Cyanobacteriota > Cyanobacteriia > Cyanobacteriales > Nostocaceae > Nostoc. Next base: position 14,626 of record JADEXV010000070.1, read on the forward strand.
ACTGCTTGATAGCAATGATACCTATAGTATCAATCAGCTGGTCTGGTTTTACAGCCGCCAACAGTCAGTATTCTTCTATCCTACTGACAAAATATTCCGCGACTTGCAAGCAACAAGAGAAGAATTTAAGAAAATGATTCTTGATAACTATCACACAAATAGGCTAGCAGAACAAAACAAGTGTTTATATCTTCCCCAGTAAGGATAACAATATGATTCAAGACTTTCAATTCAATCCTAGCTTCAATATCCACTTCGATGGTATGAAGTATCACGCCAAGACTAACTTTGATGATTCTTTTGAAACTGAAGCAGAAGAAATTCCAGCAAGTGATATTAGCACTCTTGCTACAAAAGTATCTAACCGTTGGCGGCAGTATCTTCTGCATATTGCAAATAAATACAGACAGTAATCTACTAGTTAGCCCTTTCCAAGCAGAGGGTTAACTTAAAAAATTAAAATCAAGTTTTGCTCGTTTAAATACTATGAAATTAGGTTTCTATCCAGTATTGGGTAAGAGCGATTTTGTTAGAAGCAAGGGTAAAAAAATCCCAATCTGGCAGTGGCTTGAGTATCAGCCGGTGGGCTGGCTATACTCACTCGCAATCAAGGCAGAAATTGTTCCAGATAGTCCTATTATTCATGACTGTGGGGCATTTAACTACCGTGACCAAGATATCCCCATTCTAAACGGTAAATATGTTGATGCTTACTGGTCTATTCATAGATATCGAGAACGCTCAAAGGTCGGCGATATTATTGTTTGTCCCGACCATTTACTTGTTGGAGAAAATATCAGGGAACGGCAAGAATACAACCTTAAACAAGCAGAAACATTTATCCAGCTTGCTAAAAGTTATCTTCCCAATAGGATACCCCTAGCAGTCATCCACGGGCAGTCTCTCAGTGAACGCCTCGAAGTAGCAAAATATTTTCTGGGACTGGGATACTACCATCTCGGCATCGGTGGGCTTGTTTCCCAGGCGAGAGAGTATTCAACTAACTTACACATTATCAAAACAATTACTCAAGTTGTGCGATCGCCGAAGGCGGGCGTTTCGCCATCGCTAATTGACTCCGAAGGAGTATCGCCGAAGGCGGGCGTTTCGCCATCGCTAATTGACTCCGAAGGAGTATTGCCAAAGGCGAGTGCGATGCCTGCGCCGGGCGTAGCCATCGCACCATTGCACGAACCAAATGCTCACCTGCACGTTTTTGGATTATGCTCGCCCCGGTATGCCAAAGCTTTTATTCAGATGGGACTATCCTTTGATGGTTCAACTTTTATCCGGGAAGGACTAGGCGGTGGGATGTTCGTCAGCCACGAGGAAAAATTAATTCGGATGCCAACCTACTGCGTGCCAAAGTGCAACTGTCATGTTTGTAGGGTTCTCAACCGACATAGGATTGACCCTCGGCTGACAAACAAAGGACGGACGCATACCATGGGAAGAATCGCCCACAACCTCAATCTGGTGATCAGCATCTACAGAAAGTTCACTCCCAAGGAAAAAATCTACCTGGTTGCAGGATGTGGCAAGCAGCTTACCTACCCTGCTGCCGCCAAAGACTTATATTATTCCCAGCACTTTCAAGCGTGCCGTCGCTACGTAGAAGACCAAGACTCAAGATGGTATATCTTGTCACCATTACATCAAGTTATTAACCCAGAAGCAATCATCAAACCCTACGACAAATCCCCCTATTCCTTATCTCATCAAGAACGCATACTATGGGCACGACAAGTAGCAGAAAGCCTCATACAAGTTGCGTCCCCGGAAATAGAGTTTGTATTCTTGACGGGCAAGCTTTACAGACAGGAGGTAACGCCCATTTTAGAAGCAAAGGGATACGAAACAAAAGTACCAATGCAGCACCTAGCCATTGGACAGCAACTTGCCTGGATAAAGAAGGAATTGGAGCAAGAAAAACAGCTTGTTTTAGATATATAACCCAGCAGTAATAGCACCAAAATAATTTATGGAGACTACAAAACGAGTAATTAATATAAGTGAAAAATTCGGTAGCTGGATTGTACTAAATAAACAAGGAAAGCAAGTATTATGCCAGTGTGATTGTGGAACCCAAAAACTTGTCTACAGTCACACTCTCACTAATGGTCGGTCAACTAACTGCGGTTGTAAAAAAAGAAAAGAATCTATCCCAGTTGGGGCAAACTTTGGGAGACTAAAAGTTATATCCAATGTAGAAGTTAAGGGGAAAAGGGGTGAATTACTACTCCTTACCTTATGCAGCTGCGGAACCCAAAAGTATATCAGTAAAAATAGCTTAAAAAGAGGGCTTACACAAAGTTGCGGATGCTTGCAGCGCGAAACCCTCAAGAGCGATAAAACTGTCCACGGACACTGCAAAAGCCACGAGTATAACTCCTGGTTACACATCAAGCGCATCTGCTATAACAAGAACCACCATCAGTACAAGTATCATGGCGGGTGCGGAATTGAAGTTGATGCATCCTGGCGCGATAACTTTACCCAGTTCTTAAAAGATATGGGAGTAGCACCCGAAGGAACAGTCATAGCACGTATTGATCTAGAGAGTGACTTTACTCCCGGAAATTGTCAATGGATACCTAGAAAAGAGCATTACCGTCAAATACATTTCTTAAAAAGAAAAGAATTCTTCATTTCTCAAACTTTACCCAAACCAGTTGTTACAAATTATGAGATTAATGTTTCACCAAATATTATTCGCGCAATTGTCAAAGCTCATGCAAATGGTGAAGCCAATATGAATAAACTTGCTACACAATATAAAATTAGCACTCAAGACGCAATAAATATTATCCTTCACCACGCTTAATCATAATTTTATTTTTAATAAAAGTGCGCCATCTTAATCGATAACGCACTTTTTATTTTCAATAAGTCATTGAATATTTTAAATAAAAATTAATCTGTTCATAGATGAATCACCACAGTTATTACACACCTTGTAAAGGTAGTTATTAGGAGTAATTCAGCAATCAAGAATATCCAAAGTATTTTACCTGAGCATGAAGTTAACTGCACATGGCTAAACAATGGCGAGTTTTAACTAAGTGTTCATACAAAGACGAAATTATTCTCTAGCTAGAAAAAGTAGCTAAATTTTCTCCCACAGACAAAATTATCAACTAGCTAGGCAAAGAAAACCTCAAGTCAAAATCATAAAAATTGTACATGATAATACACAACGGCTCTTACATCTGGTTTCACGCAGGACAAACTGCAAGATGGGGAACTATAAATGCGATTAAAGCATTGCCATACCTAATGATTGCATACCAAATCGACGGACAGTGGTACAGTGACCCCGATTTTTTACCACCCAAAAATCTAGAAGTAAAACCAACAATCCCTATAAGTTCAGCAATTATACACATACCAAAAACAACAGTTGAGCTACAACCAATTGTTCAATTATGTGCGGGATTTAGAAACAGAAAAATTCACAGTCTTTGGGTGGTTAATGCTCCAGAGCAGGTATTGAAACATATCTTAGAGTGCAAGCAATGGGACAGTATATCACCCAAGCAACTATTAGAAACTCTGTATGAATTAATTCTTTATGGCTACGAAGTCAAAATACTTCCCGCCAAAAAGGAAACCATATCCCCAATCGAATGGATGGAATAGTAATGACTAATAGCAAGCAACAACTCACACTTTACTATCCTTGTGTAGTTCAAATTTTAGATCGGTTTGTACAAACAATATCAGTTGAGTTTTGGATACAGAATCCAATAAACGACAAATGGAATTTGGTAGTCTTGAAAGATGGTGATAGCAGCAGCATATCGGGTTATACATATGCGACAGCACCACGTAAAATGGCATACCTCAATGAAGAATGTCTATCAATAGAAGCCTTTTTGCAAGCCAAAAAAGAAGAAGGTGTAGACTATCCCATTCGACATAAAAGAACTTATCTGACAGTTAAGGGTGCTGCATCTCACAAACTATTCTGGACATGGACAAATCCTCAGACCAATAAAATTGAACGCATCCATTGGCATCCTTTAGCTATAAAAGCAAAGGCAAGTGAAGATGACCGAACTGATTACTCAAATATAACTCCAGTCAAGATTGTAAATGGCAAATTAATTACACTTGAAAAGGAGAATTTACCATCAAATAGAGCAGCTTTTTCGGAGTTTCTTGCAGACAGGGAAGAAAACCTCCGCCTTGCACTCGAAGCCCTAAAATCACCCAATCCTGATGCCGCACTCGAACTGCTAGCCATCATGGAAGAAATATCCAAAGACTGTTTCTACGCCAGTTGGATTATGGGCAATGGATACAATTTAGAATTAATTCTTAAATCATGGGATGGCACTAGCAACGTCAGCTACGGCGGTGGGGAAATCACACAGCAACAGTTAGCACTAATGCGCGTTCTTTCTGAACTATCCCAAGGTTGGTGGTTTTGGGATGAAGATCAGGACACTGGGGTAATTTTCCAAAGTTAAACTTACAGGGGAATCGCCTGATTATTTGGGCTGGGAGTATTGCGATCGCTGTACATGATCGGGAATGCGCTACTGTTAATCGTAAGCGCATTTTTTACACCCAGTATATCGAAGGTTAATTTTGAGTATGGGAAAGATGGCGATATTTGAGAAAAGCCTCTAAGACACTTACTTCGAGCTAAGAGTAAGTGTCTACCCCTGTGTAGCAACTGGTTAATCTCTATTTTCAGTCATTTTAGAGAATAACGATCTCATATCCACTACAGATTATTATTTAGTGATGAATTATACTTATAACTCCATATCGCAATTCCGAGTTGGAGAAAATTGATATTGTTTTTGTTTTGCAGCCGCTATTTCAAAAGAGGTATCAAATTCGGTAGCCTTTGTTCCAAGTTTTAATTCCTCGTATAAAGGCACACCATCGCCGTCATTATCACTCTTGAGAACCTTAGTCATGATATGAGCAGGGGCAACTTGCGCGAGGCGATTTACTACATTAGCAACAAACTCGTTAGATGCTTCACAGCCATTAAGGTATCTAATTAAAGCATCAGCAGTAGCCTCAGTCATCTTGGCTGGGTTTTTTACCCCCGCTTCCAGAATAAAGTCATCGTAAATAGCTTTCTCGCTATCAGTAAAATTTTCCTTGCAAGCTTGTTGGATAATTAATTCAGCCTGCTGTTGTTGATTTAAAATTGTCATAGTAGTTTTTAGATATTGTTAAAGGAGTAACAGATATGACACATTATGTTTGCGATTTGTATGGCAATACAAACTGGAAGATTCCAGTAGAAGAAGTCGCCGCTAGAACATTCAATACAGAACAAGAAGCACAACAATGGTTCCAAGAGAAGTGTTCTGATAACAGTATTGAATTTAGTGGCTTCCATGACACTGAACGCTATGTCACTAACTGGGTTTCGTGCAACGGTCAAGAAGTTGGTGAAATCACCAAACGCCCTACCTAATTCCAACAAATCCTATTAGAAATTCAGAAAATTGTTTGTACCAGACAATTTTCTTCATCAAATTTAACGCCATATTAAATGACGCTCATAGACGGACAGTTAATACGAGAACACGTAAAGCAAGAATGTCAAAAATACAAATCCATATTTCAAGCATCTCAAAAAGAAGTAGCAATCATCAGATTTGAGTCTTCAGAAAATGCCAGCAATGAATTAAGAGCTAGATATGAAGCAGCCAGAATCTCAGCAGAACAAAAAGTAGCTATTTTCAACGCTATTGGCATTACTCCCAATTATATTGTGCTATCACCCAATATCGCAGTAGAGCAATTTGATGGCATTGTTCAATCCATTAACGAAAACACCCAAGTCACTGCTGCTATTGTTCAATATCCAATTCCAGCTAAGTTTACAAGCTCAATTGGGCTATTAGAGCCACAAAAAGATATAGATATCGTCCGCAGACAAAGCAACAATTTCTTTGAAAGTTGTGCTACTGCTGAAGGAATCGCCAGAATTGTTGAATCCTACGCACAAAGAGATTCCAATGTTGCAGTTGTCGGCGGAGGTGGCTTTGTGGGCAATGGTGTCATCAAATATTTAGAAGCAAGTAGAATCAGCTGTTTCTGTTTGGAAGACGGCGATGACCTGACTAGAACTCAAGAAGCTGACATTGTAGTATCAGTCACCGGAAGACGAGGAATTTTCACGGACTATGTACTCCCCTCTCATCGCTTGGTTGTCGATGGTGGCTTTACACCTACTGCTTCTGGTGCTGCTGGCGATGTAGACCGCAGTGCTTACAGAATCCCCCAGAACATTACGCCCGTCCCTGGAGGTGTTGGCCCAATAGAAATGGCAATTTTAGCAGAACGTTTGGTAAAAATGGATTTGGGCATAGAACTTGGGAAATGGGACTATCAGCAATTACAGCAAGAACAGATGCAACGCGCTACTATAATTGCCCCCATAGCTAGAGTGTTCTTCGCACAGCAAGCAACTGCGTATCCTCAATCCATTCGCACAGAAAAAGAAAACCTATTTGTCTTGGAAGGTAGTAACTACCAGATCAGCTTCAATAGCACCACGCAAAGTTTAACTGTTGCCAGAACCAATGAAAAGCTAACGCTAATTCGACTAACTCTTGCAAGTAATCAAATTGAAACCGCCAGGGGTATAACAAACGAGGATATAGCAAGATGGCAGCAAATTCAAACTGCGATCGATTCAACAATAACGCAATCAACTGATAGAGGTATAGAGCTTTGAGACTATCAATTATCACTGCAACCTACAATAGACCTATGCAGCTTGCATCTACTGCACTGCCAAGCATTCAAAGTCAAACTGACCGCAATTTCGAGTGGGTCGTCATCAATGATGGCGCTAATCCTGATACCAAAGATATCATCAACAGCATTATGGCAAAAGCTGATTTTCCCATCAGTTACATTGAAATGGAACACCCTGATCCGAGCAGTGGCTTTGGCTTGTGCTACGCTCGAAACCTGGGACTAGATGCAGCTGGTGGTGACATTGTTTCATACCTGGACGATGACAACAGCATTGCTCCTGAATTTGTTGCGTCAATGCGGCAGTACTTTGAAGAACATCCCAATATCCGATACAGTATGGCAAGACAGCAGCGCCGCCGCGATGTCATCCGTAATGGTAGTGTTATTCGCCAAGGAAAGCCGTTTGTTTCGCCTAGCAATTGCTGCTCCTTACAGCAGCTTCTATGGCACCAAGAGATATTCGACAGCAATGGTTTCGTCCACTACCGAAGCAATGCTCCTAGATGGAACCCCCAGTTTCAAGTATTCGCGGACTACGAGTATTTGCTGCAATGTGCTTGCATCTGGGGTGAAGGTGGCTTTGGTCTCAATAACAGCATTCTTGTTAACTATATTCAGTCTTCTATCGGTATTATTGGCAGTTCCAACTATGAGCAATGGGCAACTGAGCTATCGCTGATTGTCAGTAACCAAGCAAACTATTTCATCCTTCAGGACAATGCTGTTGAACCCTTAGAGCAGCTTGTAAACACTTATAGTACTAAAGGAAAAATCTCATTAACGCCAAAAGCATTTGCCCTTCTTTAGATTTAAAGAAGCTTGTCAACCGCGCTGAATCTACCCTGAAGTAGAGAGTCAGGAGGCATCTTTATTCTGGCTCCTGACTCCTCAAAACTTTAAAAGTGAAACTTAAATGGCTATTGGCTTAACTAGTTATTGAACAAGTCCAAATCTGTCACAGCCCCAAGACTGCTAGAAGATACCAATTTGGCATATTTCGCCAACACGCCTTTAGTGTAACGCGGGGCGGGGGGTTGCCAGTTGGCACGACGATGGGCTAATTCGTCTTCAGATATATTCAACTGCAATAAACGAGCGGGTGCATCAATAGTAATACTATCGCCTTCTTCTACAAGAGCGATCGCACCACCAACTGCTGCTTCTGGAGCCATATGACCAACTACCATGCCATAAGTACCACCAGAAAAGCGCCCATCGGTAATTAATCCCACCGCATCACCCAAACCAGCGCCGATAATTGCCGAAGTGGGAGCCAACATTTCTCGCATTCCAGGGCCACCCTTGGGGCCTTCGTAGCGGATAACCAAAATATCACCAGCTTGAATTTTACCCGCCAAAATTGCATCTAAAGAGGCTTCTTCCGATTCAAATACTCGTGCAGGCCCGGTAATCACTGGTTTTTTCACCCCGGTAATTTTGGCGATAGCCCCTTCTGTTGCCAAATTACCTCTGAGAACGGCTAAATGTCCTTGGGGATACATTGGGTTATTCCAAGTCCGAATCACATCTTGATTGGCGGATGGCTCTGCGGGGATGTCTGCTAATATCTCTGCAATTGTTTGACCACTGATGGTAAGGCTATCACCATGTAACAAGTCATGCACCAAGAGCATCTTCATTACTTGCGGAATGCCACCAGCTTTGTGCAAATCTGTAGCGACATATTTACCACTTGGTTTTAAATCACACAAAACGGGAACACGGGCGCGGATTGTTTCAAAGTCATCCAGGGTTAATTCTACATTAGCGGCGCGGGCGATCGCTAAGAAATGCAATACGGCATTTGTGGAACCACCCACTGCCATAATTACAGAGATAGCATTTTCTATAGATTTGCGGGTGATAATTTGCCGGGGTAAGATTTGTTTTTTGATGGCTTCGACTAACACAAACGCCGATTTTTCCGCGCTGTCGGCTTTTTCGGCATCTTCGGCTGCCATTGTGGAAGAATAAGGCAAACTCATCCCCAGGGCTTCAAATGCTGAAGACATGGTGTTAGCTGTGAACATTCCCCCGCAGGAACCAGCGCCAGGACAAGCGCGACTTTCAACTTCTAATAATTCTTTTTCGTCAATTTTTCCCGCACTGTATTGACCAACAGCTTCAAAAGAACTGACAACGGTTAAATCGCGTCCGTTGTAGTGACCGGGTTTAATTGTGCCTCCGTAAACGAATATTGCAGGGATATTCATCCGCGCGATCGCCAGCATTGCCCCTGGCATATTTTTATCACAACCACCAATGGCTAGCACACCATCCATACTTTGTCCAGTACAGGCGGTTTCAATGGAATCAGCGATGACTTCCCGCGATACTAGGGAATATTTCATCCCTTCAGTTCCCATCGAAATCCCGTCGCTGATGGTTATTGTGCCAAACATTTGTGGCATTGCCCCGGCAGATTTAATCCCAACTTCTGCCCTTTGCGCCAGCTGATTTATCCCCATATTGCAGGGCGTGATGGTGCTGTAACCGTTGGCAATACCGACAATGGCTTTATTAAAATCTTCATCTTTAAAACCAACTGCACGCAGCATAGCTCGATTTGGCGATCGCTGTACCCCTTGCGTCACAATTTGGCTTCTCAAATTCTCCGACATAATTACATCATCCTCTGACTTCCATGTATGAGTATCATAGATAGCAATTTTTGAGATGTCCAATATATATTTATGAATATTTGAGACTTATAAAATATCAAAGCTATGGAACTACGACACCTGCGCTACTTCATTGCTGTAGCTGAGGAACTCCACTTTAGTAAAGCCGCAGAGCGACTTCACATCGCTCAACCTCCCTTAAGCCAGCAAATTCAGCAGCTAGAAGCAGAACTAGGCGTTGAACTTTTTCAACGCAAAACTAAACGACAGGTGCAGCTAACGGAAGCCGGACAAGTATTTTTGCAAGAAGCTTATCAATTGTTCGCTCAACTGTCCAAGGCAATTGATCTGACTCAACGGACAGGTAGGGGTGAGAAAGGACAACTACGAGTAGGTTTCACCAGCTTGGTAACTTACGATTTGCTGCCTATAATTTTGCGGCGGTTTCGAGAACAGTTTCTAGAGGTGGAATTAGTATTGCAAGAATTAACCACAACTCAGCAAGAACAAGCGCTATTCAATCGCCGTATCCATGTAGGTTTTGCCCATCCACCTTTAGAAGACAACACTTTCAATCAAGAATGCATTCAGCAAGAAGGACTAATTGTAGCTTTGCTAGAAACTCATTTCTTAGCTAGACAAGAAAATATTTCAGTGCGCGAGCTAAAAGACGAAAATTTTATTATGTTCCCCCGCAATTTAGGCCCCGGACTTTACGATCAAATTCTGAGTCTTTGCCAGCAAGGAAATTTCAGCCCAAAAGTAACTCAAGAAGCAATCCAAATGCAGACAATCATCGGACTAGTGTCTGCGGGAATGGGGATTGCGATCGTACCGTCTTCTTTGCAAAATCTTCAAAGGGCTGGTGTAGTTTATCGCACTTTAGAAGAAAAAACACCATTAGTAGAAACGGCTGTAGTGTGGCGACAAGAGGATATGACACCTGTTTTACAGGAGTTTCTACAAATTGTGAGAAGTATCTGTGGTTAATTAGTCAGTTATGGCAATAACAAAAACCACTACTTTTGACTAACGCCTACCTGCTAAAACAGCAAGTAGGTAACTTTTTATGACCCAGCTTGAATGGTTACAAGCAAATAAACAGGTTTATTCTAAAGAACATGGTGTTATCCATATCGCCGCCATCATCGAGAAAAATCTTTACTTCAAAAAGGGAAGTGTAAATCAAATTATTTTTGACTGGGAGCATGAGGTAAATAGCGGTAATTTATTACCTCTTAATCAAGCACCAACAGGTAAAAGTATTCTTTACCAAGAGATAGCCGCTATTCTTGATGGCTCAGGAAAACTACAAAGTTGTGATATAATTCCGGCTCAAGAAGCTAAACTTTGTCCGATACCAGATGATATTCACCCTCTAGTTAAATATGCCCTGAGTCAGTCAGGAATTACGCAACTATACTCTCATCAAGTCGAGGCATGGGAAGCTTACAAAAAAGAGGAAGATATTATTCTTCAAACTCCAACCAGCAGTGGTAAAAGTATCTCTTTTTTAATTCCAATCATTCACGAGTGCCTAAAAGGTAAATCAGCTTTAGTATTTTTTAACTTGAAAGCACTTGCATTTGATCAGGTAGAGAAAATTCGCTCGTTTGTTAGCCACCTAGATGAAGAAATTCGCCCCCAAGTTCTCAATATCAATGGTGATATTCCTCCCCAGGAGCGCAAACAACTTTACAGCCATCAACCCTCGATTTTATGCGTGACACCCGATGTATGGAACCACGAACTGAACAACTATCAGTTCGATTCAAACTGGGGATTTAGAGAAACAATCAGAAAAATTTCAATCATCGTCTGTGATGAAGCGCATTTCTATCAAGGCATATTCGGCTCACACTTTGCCCTACTTAATCGGCGAACTCAATTAATGATAGAATCTGCTGGCAATAATATTTCTAAATTACAGTACATCTTTGCTTCTGCAACAATTAGTAACAGCAGCGAAATTGCCAAGAAGATATCCAATCGAGTAGAACAAAGCAACCTTGCTATTATCGACCAAAGTGGGGCAAAACGCTCGGAGATTACTTTCCTTAGCCTCAAAGCACGAAACAATACTCTTTACCAAACTGCCCAAGTTGCAGCGATGCTCGTAAGTAAAGGAATAGTCGGGATTTGTTTCTGCGATAGTAGAGAACTGGTAAAGGTTTTAACTAATGCCATTCGTAAAGCTTTAGTGGAGATGCAATTACCTCACTTGGGAGAAAGCATCTCAGCATTTTATGGCAGTATGAAGGCAAATCAGCGTAACAAAATTATTGCAGATATACAGGGCGGGAAGGTCAAGTTCATTATATCCACGAGTGCTTTAGAAGCGGGTCTGGATATAGGGTCTATCGATGCAACTATCGTACATAGTTACCCAGGCTCAATTCTTGCCTTTCGCCAAAGGGCGGGGCGTGCAGGCAGGCAAGAAGCAGGGCTATTGGTATTTATCCCGTCGAAAAGGTCGATTATGGATTCTTACTACGCCAATCACCCGGAACGCCTCTTATCTGACCCTCCAGAAATTATCAACTTTAACCACAATTATGAAACAATTTTGGAGCAGCACATTCTCGCCTGTTGCAAAGAAAGTAAACCGACACAAGCTCAAATTGCTCGACATTTTGGTACTTCTGGCGATGCGATGGCTACGCCCGCCGCAGGCATCGCACGACAGCTAATCGGTAATAATCAACTAATTTTCAGTTATAACCAAAAACTGACAACTAATCGAAACCTCGGTTATGTCCACTCAAAAATTAAATTCAGAGGCAACACTGACCAAAACATCAGTTATATCAATCAAGATAGCGCGGAAGAGTTTGAGGAAAGTTCGGCATCATCTGCACTACGAGAAGTTTATCCTGGTGCCATATATCTTGCTCAAGACTTTGACGGCAACCCCGTACAGTATAAATCACAAGAGCTAAATTTAACCGAAGGGAAAGCAATTCTCAAGCCAATTGAGGCAACCAACCTATTTAGTCGTCCCGAAGGAAGCCTAAATTTCGAGGAAATCAAAATTGTAGGGGAAGCCAAAATTATCAATCTTTCCCAAGGGGCAGCTAGATTTACACCTGTTTCAGCCAAAATCAAAGAAGAAATTTACGGGTACAACTTGTACAGGCTGGAACAAAAATGGACTTGCACTAATAACAGATGTCGCAACTTCAATTTAAATTTACCCGGACACATACAAACTTGTCCTGCTTGCAATACCCAACTTATTGAACGAGAATTTGTCGAACTATTGGAGGAAAATAAATACAAGGAAGCATTTGCTCTTAATTACAATACATTCTGCGTTAGGGTTGAAATTAACGCTGATGCAAGAAAATATTTTTCAGCCGTCGTCAAAAATATCCGAAAAGAGATACTCAACAAACAGAAATATATTTCCAATGAAGAGAAACAAATATTTGAAAGCAATGAAACTCAGATTTGCGTTCATACTCTCGCGCACCAACTCATGCTCAGTTTACCACTTGTCGAACATGGAGCAAACAGTCGAGATATCGATTTCATGTTAATCGAAGTACCATCAAATCATAACATAGTAGGCTATTTCTTCGATACATGCGAACACGGTACAGGTATGTGCGATACTCTCATCAAGTATTTAGAAACCGCTTTTATTAAGGCAAAGTTTCTAGTAGATAATTGCCCTTGCAAATACGGCTGCTCATCTTGTACAACAATTCAACGCTGCCCTGATGATAACAAAGCACTGTTTAAATCAGTTGGGCTATCTCTACTGGAGGAAATAATCAATCTTACAAAAACAAGAACCATTAATCAATAATTAAGATAATTCTACCCAAGATGGGTAGGATTATTTTTTCAGTAATTAAACCACATACATCGCTTACGCACAAGATTTATGAAAATTTGTGAGAATAAGCAATGTACATCGAACTATTAGCGGATTCAAGTCAAAATCCTAAACGGTTTCAAATTCTCCATGCACCAACATATCTCCTCCTAGAAACAGATTTTAAGTTAGGAGATTTTGTTGAGTCTAATAGCATCGACTTTATTATCAATCATGCTGTCAATCTAGGATATGAAGTAAAAATATCCCATCCCAAAGAGCAAGACAATGAAAAATATACTCTCCCTCAAATCAGTGAGGAGCTTGCTGATTTGATGATTAATTATCCATCAGACTTAAAATTACGAACTAATGGGATGGTTTTTGAACAAAGGGCATATTTAATGTCTAAAGTTTACGATGAAGTGTGCCAAAATCTCGAATCAAAAGCTCTCTTAAAAGAAGCCGAGTATTGGCTAATAAATTACGCACGAGAGGTAATTGCCAAACAATGCCATTACTTACCAGATATCCTTCTTAAAGTAGATAACCCGGTTATTAAAGCAATGGCAATAGATACACTCATGCTCTGGCAGCCAGATTGGAAAAACGCTATCTCCCAATATGTAGGAAGCAGATTTGAAGCTGGTAATAATGAGTTTGAGATTATCAGCTACTATCACAATCAAGAAAAAAAGGGTAGGGACGGGATAATGGTACTGTGCAAGGTAACAAAAACCATGAATAATTATCTTGAATTTCCTACGTTTCCCTTCAATACAAACTGTACTCTTGGAACTTATCAAGTCGAAAATGCTCTGAACCAAAGGTTGGCTTAAAACAGAAATCAGAAGCTAAAATATCACTCATGAGCGACCAACAAATCAGTTATTTAATAACAGGCATTTGCACGTTTCATTGGAATGCTGACTTTCATAAATTCTGTGAAGTCTGCAACTTTGACCCCAATCATGCTTACTCAAAGGAGAAATGGCAGCAGTGGCAACAATTTGTATCTGGCATAAAGGCGTTTGACCAAAATACCCTTGCCAAGCTAGTTGAAGCAGGCCATCAGTTAGCACCGTAATCATAATATCAAACCACCACACTCACTAACGCAGCTGTGCATGAATTATCGAAATAATTAGCCACATGAATTCATGCACGCCCAAATCCGTCATTTGGTATCTTCGCTTGACAACTTACCCGAAGAATGGCGAATCGTCCCTACCTTTGGTAAACGTCCTCTAGGGAAAGAATGGGAAAAAAATACCTACTCTCCCAGAGAACTACAAGCCGAACTCGTCCGCCGCCGCCTAAAAGTTTGGACAAATAACAGATTGATCACCCCCACTGGTGTAGCCTTGGTATGCGGTTCTAATCATCCCCAAGGATATTTAGTAGCTATTGACTGCGACGGCGAAACCTCCTGGCGACAAATTATTCAAATTAACGAACATACAGAACCAGAAGAACTCAACCAGATAATACCCGCCGAAGCAACCGATGTTCCTACGGGGTCGTTGTGCGATACTCCTATGGAATCGTTGTGCGATACTCCTATGGAATCGTTGTGCGATACTCCTATGGAATCGTTGTGCGATCGCGCTCAAAAATACCTTCCTCCCACAATTGCATTTACCTCTGGAAGGAAATATCGGAGCCAGCGCTTATACCTCATCCCAAATTCAAAAGCTTGGGAAGTAAAATCTCGCAAAATCAAAACTGGGAAGGATGAACACTTGGAGTTTCGAGGCAAAAACCTAGCCTCAATCCTTCCCCCTTCCTTTCACCCAGAGGGCAGAAATTACAAATGGCTTCCAGGATGTAGTCCATCTGAGCGCCAAATAGAAATAGCCCCCGACTGGGTAATTGCTCAGATGCTTGCCAAACAGGAGAAAGCAAGAAAGTTTAACCTACCCCAAGAAAAATATAACCGCAGATATGGGGTAGACAGATACGCTCATTTAATTCCCTCAATCGAAACAAATATCCAAACCGCACTTGTACTACTTGAAGTTATCCACCCTCGATTTGCAGATGATTACCATTCGTGGATTCAAGTTGGGATGGCACTTCATAGTGTTAGTCCCATTTTATTTAAAGCATGGGACACCTGGAGCCAACTTTCTCCTAAGTACAAATCAGGCGAATGCGCCTACAAATGGCAGTCTTTTAACAAGACAGGTATTACTATCCGCACCTTATTTAGATTAGCCAATCTCTCTTAATCATGAGCAGTCAAATATCACCTGACGAGAATGTAACTAACCTTGAAGACAGTTATAGCAGTAGAGATTTTAATCCTGATATTCAGGAGAATAGCGATTTAGAAGAAACATTAGATGAATTAGTAAACACTGAAGTTATAAACCAAGATTCATCTACCGAGATAGATTTAGGTAATTCTGACACAAAAACCACCTTAATAACCATTCAACTAATACCAAATTCTGAAACAGTAATTGTCTCAATTGGAATCAAAGGCGCACCTCCAATTATTAAGATAATTAACGTTGCTGAGATAACATCTCATCCTGTCATAAATAACTTGCTACAGGATTTAGAAAAATCTCTCCCAGAGATGTTAGATATCTGCAAGCAAAGGATGGAAAAGCAGACTATACATCAGAATCGACAGGAACAATCAAGACAAGTACAAAAGCGTAACCTGTCTGAAGATAAAGACAAAACACCCGCGCCTAACAACCAACTGTCACTATTTTAATTACCATGAAGTACATTGCGATTATCGAAGGACAAGAAATTCCTCTTGATGAGGCGATCGCCCAAGATGACAATACCCTCAAAACAGCGATTAGCGTCTACTTTCCAGAATATGCTAATGCCGAAATTGAACGACAAACAACTGATGATACAGTTTCAATTCGTTTGGTAAAAAAAGCAGGTACTAAGGGAAGTCAATTCAGAGAATTGAAAAATAGTTCTGAAGAAATAAATCCTGCACTAAAGTTAGGGTGGCAGATAAAGCTTCTGGAGATAAAAAATCAAATTAGTCTCGAAAATTTAATTACCCTACAACCTGAGATAGAAAAAACTATCAAGCTCGGTCATAATTGGGAAACCTACATCGAAAAAGTAACTCGAAGCCTTAAGCATCAACCTGCTACCACGAGTAAATATCCCGTACTGTAATCGCAAATTTATAGCCGCTATGAGTTATAGCGGCTGATTAATTATGCTTGCAAACATACAATCATTCAAAATACCCATTACTTGTTTAGCAGCAATTATCTACCTAGAAAATCTCTCCGAACGAGTAAATCTCTTAAGCCTGTATCAAAAAATATTCCCTGAACAATGGCTAGAATCAACCATTCATATTGATAAACAATCACATCCAGCAAGCGCCTATATGGATAGAGAAATTGAATTTATTCAACTGGTGAATGATCATCTCTTCCCGATAGAATATATCGATGAGATTGAGTTTAGTCCTGAACATAATAGTATTCCTGTATCACCACAAAAAGTTGAATGGTGGTATGAAGATTTCGAGGAACTAGAATACTCAGAAAAGTTCCTGCTGTCGTTGATGGGGCAAGGGTACAATATAAGCCAATGGGAACTAAATTTTGGTTTTACTCCTGATTACATTGCTCTAGCAGAAGAAATTTACTTCGAGACACTTGTCAAGCTATGCCGTCGTTACAAAAGTCCTCTTCAATATTTAGATGCAGGCATACGAATTATAGATTACTCGACTGAAAATATCTGGCTAGATGTTACGTGTGAAACAAGCGATTGGCTGGAATGGACTTATGAAAATATCATGTTTCTCAGTCAAAAGTGGAAAGAAGCCGTCTCGATGATGGAAAAATCAAATAAGCTTACCCACTTGCTAGAAACATCTCTCGCTGCTCGGAAAGCAGCAGTCAAAATTTGGAATCAAGCATCAAAAGCATGAATGTAGATACAAATATATTACCAATAATTAACTTAGAAAGTATATCGCAAATCCTGCTTGCAAATATTCCTCAAGATGAGTTGCTAGCACAGTTAATTATCCTCAAAGGACAATTTATTTTAGTCGAAAACGAAGGCAAAAAATCTAAGTACAAATTTCTTTCCCCTGAAGCAGTAGAGAAAGCCTTCACAAGTAAAACTGCTACATCTGGATGGCTTTCTAGCAACACGATTTGGTGGGGTAAAAATCCAGAGGGAGAGGCAATTATTCAGTTTTACTCTCCCCAAAAATATCAAATTCAAATTATGGGGCAGGAAACTAAAGTAATTACTATCCTCATGCCTGCATTCCTCTTTGCTGGATGCGGTAGTAAATATTACCTGTGGGCAGTTAAAGGGAGGGTATTTAAACCAGACGCACAACTGTACAAGCCACCTCTACCTAACGTTTGGGACGACTCTAGTATTTGTTTTGGGGGAAATTCTCCCGGTATGTGCAGTGCCGCAACTATAAGCCAAACCTGGGAGTTGTTCTGGAAATCACCCTTTAATAAGGACTTGTCCCAAGGCAAATCAAAAACTCATCCCGACAATATCTACAACCAGCTAATCAAATTGCACGAGTCTAAACCCAAATCTTACCCTTCAAGTGACCTTGTTTCGGTTCATAGCTGGAAAGTCACAACCCCAGAAGACATTATCAATCATTTGGTCAGTTAACAATGAATCCTTTTATCGGTTATTACCTCGCTAAAAGTAATAACTTTCCTCCTTACAGTCAAAAACTACAGGAATA
>JADEXV010000071.1 GCA_015206945.1 Nostocales cyanobacterium LEGE 12452
ATCCCCAATCCTATGGTTCAAAGTCGCTCTAGTCCGGCTGTAAGCATTCAATTAACGCCAATGCAAATTCCCGAAGCTTTACCTGTGGCAGGTTTAGCATTTGCAAATGCAGAAAATATCGATGTAGCTGGACGTAGTTTGCTCTTGCATCCTGGACATCCCAGCGAGATGATTGTGCAAGTGCAAAACTTAGAACAACGTCCTTTGCGGGTAAGCTTAAGCGTTGAAGGAAACTTCCCATCTCAGTGGTGTCAGATTGGCACAGAAGGCAGTGAGATACCGCCTCGTGGACAAATGGATGCTGTTCTCTACTTCTCAATTCCCGACACATTTTTTGAAGACCAAGAAGCGATCGCTCCCGGAAAAAAAGATAAACTAACTCTTAATTTTCGCAGCCTAGTTACTCTACATATAGACCAAGGCACTGACAACGAACAAATCGAGAGAAGCGAGTATTTCGATTTATACATTCGTCCCTACACTGCCTACATGGAATTCTTGCCAATTTTGTATCGAGAAGTGGACTTTATTGGTCGCTTCATGAAGATATTTGAGCAAGCTTTTCAACCAATAGTTAATAGTTACAATGTCATGTGGGCAAACCTCGATCCCTTGACAGCACCGCAAGCATTACTACCTTTTATGGCTCATTGGGTTGCTTGGCAAGTAGATTCCGTTTGGGATCTCCAGCAACAACGGCGTTTAATTCGCCGAGCCGTAGAACTTTATCGCTGGCGAGGAACTCGTAAAGGATTGCGTCTTTACTTGCATCTTTATACTGGTTTACCGCTAGACGAACATTTAACAAATGAAGCTGATAAACATATCAGTATCACAGAACCTTTTGGGCCAAGTTTTATTATCGGAGATGCACAATTAGGAAATGCAGTTTTAGCAGGTGGGCAGCCATATCATTTTATAGTGCGTTTGCGTTCAAATATTTCTAGTGGCATCATCAACGAAGAACTTATTCAAAGAATCATAGAACAAGAAAAACCTGCTTTTTGCACCTATGAATTATCTATCGAAAATCCCTCTAATTAAATAATTCGTAATTCGTAATTCGTAATTCGTAATTTTTTTAAATTAAACAGACTATTAATCCAAAATATAAAGTTACTATGTCCCATCCTTTTCCACCACCACCAATTAAATCCTTTGAACGCCTGCAAGCAGCAGACGGCTTACTAATCAATGCAGAACGTTGGCGCACAGCCCATGAATATCACCGTAATCGGCAAAATGCTCAATATCAAAGTTTAAATCAACCAGGAATTGTCTGCGGTTTAGGCGTGCGAGATGTGACCGCCCCAAGCCAAGTTGAAGCTAGATATCGAGATGGACGTTGGGTACAAATTCAACCTGGGATTGCAATTGATTTAGCAGGTAATCTAATTGTTGTACCAACTTCTTATGATTTTCCCATCGATCTAGAAGTAGTAAGTTCTGAACCGCTCATGATCTACTTAGTAGTTAGCTATGTAGACCCTGATGAATTGCGGCGCGGACAGCAAAGAGATATTGTTCAAGAAACTTATCGAATTGACCAAGTAAACTCTACACCAGCCAGTTCAGAAATAGAAATATGTCGAATACTCCTACAACCAGGACATACTGACATTACCCAACCTGCTGATGCTTTTTTCCCTGGATATAATAATATTGATTTGCGTTATCGTCGTCAGGCACAAATGCGTCCCCAAGCACTTGTATGTATGGCGCAGGCGACTCATAGCGATCCTGAATGTGCGCGTAATTTTTTCAGCCTTTCATATTTGTTACAAGCAGTAGAACCACTGTACCCAAGTTTGCGGGGGGCTGATGAACCAGGCCAGGTTTCTTTAGGAGAAAATATCCAAGACTATGACATACTTTATCTGACAGGTGGACAGGCTATATCTTTAAATAGTCTCGAATTTGAATCCCTCAGAAATTACTTAAATTTAGGCGGTGTACTTTTAGTTGATGCACCAACAAATGCAAATCCTTTGATTGAGAGTACTCAAGCCTTAGCACAACAGTTAGAAAGTCCTTTAAGACCTTTAGAAGAATTGCAACGGAGTCATCCTTTAAGGACAAAACCTTTCTTATTTGCTGCCTTGCCAATGGTTAATCAACAGCAGATTAAACTGTTAATTGGTGGAGGAATTATTTTAGCAATTGGAGATTTAGCAACTGCTTGGGGACTGGATAGAGATTTGAGTTTACCCAGATTGACCATTCGTACAGCTCAGGAATTAGGGATTAATATTCTTCACTATGCTTGGAAGCGGCGACAGTTAATTGGGTTGCAACAGGAAGATAATTCAGGGCAGTGGTGAAGGTGCTATTTTAGACACCAAATATAGGGACGCGATCGCACAAGCACAAATTGAAAGCTAATTATAGTTTATAGTGCGATCGCCTCAGATAGAGACTAATGATTGTTGTCGTTTTCAAGTTCTCTTAATAGAGAATCGAAATCGTTACTGTTTCCACCTTTAGTAAATAAAGACCGGATTTTAGCAATAATTGAATCTATATCTCTATACAAAAAGCTACTTAAATTTTTGACAAAGTTAATTATTTTCTCAAAAACAGCGAGTTCTACAGTCGAATATTCATTTTGATATGGATATACAACTTTGCCTTTTTCTGTTTCATAGTACTCTTGTTCAGGCATGAGCATTGATTTAAGCGGTCGATCCTGTTTTGCTTTATCTGGTTCGATTCGCTTCTGGCTGAGGAATAAAACATCATAAACTTTTCCGTTCCAGACAGCCCAGTAATGATTTTGGAAAAACCACCGTTCGCCATCATCACAATTGGGGTCTTTTCCTCGATATGGGGTTTTTCCACCTTCATACAAAAACGGTTTCAGGAGACTTTCAATTGCTATTTTTTTAATGCCAAAATACTCTTCTGCTACTTTCTTAAAGGCACGTGCTAATGTTTGGCAGTCGCCTTCTGGAGAGCCTTTTAAAAGAGTCTCGTGGCTCTTGCTCACCATTGTGTATTTAAATTGGATATTCTCAAAGTTTTTGAAAAGCTGTTCCAGAATTTTATCTTCTGTTAATGTTTCTTCTATCCCATTGATTAGTGTTTTTGCTAGTGGGTATTCTTGTAAAAATTTTTGTTTTCTATCGGCTGAGTTGTCTGCTGCTGATTTTGGCTGCTGTGCATCCTGCTTTTGCAAAGCAGGTGTATTAATTTGGTTGACTACAGAAGTAGCGACTCTATCCGCCTCTTGCTCATATTGATCTCCTGATTGACCAATAGTGAGTTTTGGTTGTATTAATGGTTGCATTTGTGCAAGTGAGACACTATCAGCACGTTTTATCGCCATTTTGCTCAGGTTATGACCAAACTGGGAAGAGTGTTCTTTTCCTTGCTGCAACGACTCATTCATCTTTGTTTGCAATACAGTGAGTCGCTCTTGTCCCTCTGGCGTGATAGTGCCATGCTTGGCTTGTATTTGGAGTTTCGTTGCCTCAAACTGATATTGTTGAAATTTCTGATTTTCTACCTTTGCCTGTACTATAGGCTTGTTGGAGCCAAGTTGAGAGTGGGTAGTTAATATATGCGATTGCAACTGACTTTGCTCTGACGAATAAGCGGATGAGTCAGCTTTTTTGTGGATTTGTAGCCGTTGTTTCATCGCTAGTTTCAAAAGTCAATAGTGGGTAATCTATATATTATGTCACTTACTTAAAGATCCCCGCCTTATTTAAGAAGTTGGGGATCTAATTGTTTACGAATGATTTAGGATGGCGATAATTTCTATAGAATTAAGAACGCCGTACATTCAAGCAACACCATTCTTTGCGTTTCCACAAAGTAGCGACAACCCAACCATTTTCTTCTAAAGCGTCAGCAACAGCTTTAGATTGTTCTAGTAAAATTCCACTGAATATCGCCCAAGTTTCAGGTTTAGCGATCGCACTCATTTCTGGAATCAATTCAATAATCACATGAGCCAAAATATTGCAGACGATCCCATCCACTGGGCTTGCAATTAGTTTTGTCAAAACGTCTACACTTCCCAGTGCAGGTAGTAACCGTTCTGGGCTAATATCATTCAGCGCACCATTACTGATGGTTGATTGCACCGCCAAAGGGTCATTATCCACTGCATAGACTTTCTCTGCACCCAATAGCAGCGCCCCAATAGAAAGAATACCAGAACCACAGCCAATATCCGCAATTACCAGATGTTCGTGTTTGCCACTATTACCCACAAAGGACTGTGAAACTCCACTTAGCCGCATTTCCAGCGATTCCAAACATAGCTGAGTGGTGGCATGGTTGCCTGTTCCAAATGCTACACCAGGATCGAGGCGAATTACTAACCGTTCCGTTGTTTCTGGTAATGGTAGCCAAGCTGGGTTAATTAGGAAGCGATCGCCTATTTCTTGTGGATGCCAATATTGTTTCCAGCTAGTCGCCCAATCTTCCTCATCAATTAACTGCCATTGCAAGGAAGGAGATGAAACTCCTACGCAGAGGGCATCTTGACGCAGCCACAACGACAGAGCTGCCAAATCTAAAAGCTGTGTTTGAATTGTCGGCAGATAAGCCCTTACTAAAGATGAATTTCCTTTGTTTTCACTAGCTGTCCCACGACAGCCAAAATCTTCCAGTCGCCAAAAGATCGATTCTTCTAGGTCTGGTTCACATACAATATTCAGTTCCCACCAGGTGTTTGCCATTTTTGAGTGCTGAGTGCTGAGTGCCGAGTGCTGAGTTTAAGAGAGTTAGGAGTTAGGAGTTAGGTAGTTAGGAGTTAGGAGTTTTTAACTTTTAACTCCTCATTACTCACTCCTAACTTTTCTTCACTCAGCACGGGCTAAACGCCCCGCTACCGCTAACGTTACTCAGCACTCAGCACTCATAGAGTTACTGTATACGCGTCCCGAATACCAGGGACTTTTATAATCTCATCCAAAATGCCCTCTGGTAAAGGGTCATCTATACTCAGAGCCATGACGGCATCACCACGGACGATTTTACGACCTACTTGCATACTGGCAATATTCACATTAAAACTGCCGAGTAGGGAACCAAGTTTGCCGATAATCCCCGGCATATCGCGGTGCAGGGTAAACAACATATATTTGCTGGGTGGGACGTTAATCGGGAAACCGTCAACGTCGGTGAGGTGGATTTCCCGCTCACCCAACAAAGCACCTGTAACAGAATGAGTACCTAAAGTACCCGTAGCTTCTAGATGCAGTGTGCCGGCATAGTCCCGAATGGAAGCATCGCGGGTTTCAATTACCCGAATTCCGCGTTCTTTGGCTTCTATGCTGGCATTTACGTAATTTACTCGTTCCCGCAAAGCTTGGTAAAGTAGTCCTTTGAGGGCAGCGACGATTAAAGGCTGACTTTTGTTGGTTGCGAGTTCCCCTTGCAGTCGAATATTGAGTACTTCCACCCGTCCACCAGCTAGCTGTCCCACCAGATTACCTAGAGTTTCTGCTAGTTGCATATAGGGTTTGAGTTCTTCCAACACATCGGGGCCGAGTCCGGGAATGTTGACGGCTGAACGTGCTGGTAGTCCTAAAAGGACATCGCGAATTTGTTCGGCAACATCAATGGCCACATTCACTTGAGCTTCCGTGGTAGAGGCTCCCAAGTGAGGAGTGAGGATGATTTCTTTACCTAGCGATCGCAATTCAGATTCACCCAATGGTTCTGACTCGAACACATCCAAGGCTGCACCGCCGATTTTACCCGCTTTCAAAGCAGCTGCTAAAGCTACTTCATCAATGATCCCACCACGAGCGCAGTTGATAATCCGGGCTGTGGGTTTCATCTTTGCCAAGGTTGTGGCATTGATTAAATGGGTAGTTTCTGGGGTTTTCGGGATATGTAGGGTGATATAGTCTGCTTGCTGAAAAAGTAAATCTAGCTCCACTAACTGACAGCCAATTTGTTCGGCTCGTTCTGTAGAAATAAATGGGTCATAAGCTAGGAGTTTCATCCCCATTGTCCTAGCTACAGCGGCAACATGGGAGCCAATTTTACCCAAACCGACAACGCCGAGAGTTTTTTTGTAGACTTCCGCGCCAACAAAACTATTGCGATCCCACGCACCGCGTTTCACCGAAGCGTTAGCATCGGGGATGTGGCGAGACAAAGCCAAAATCATCGCTAGCGCGTGTTCGGCGGCAGCAATTGTATTTCCCTCTGGAGAATTGACTACCACAATCCCTCGGCGTGTGGCAGCAGGAACATCCACATTATCCACACCCACACCAGCACGACCGATGATTTTTAGCTGGGTGCCGGCATCAATGATTTCTTGAGTGACACGCGTACCAGAGCGAATCATCAGCGCGTCATACTCACCAATAATTGCGATCAGTTCCGCTGGTTTTAGACCTAATTTGACATCAACGGTTGCAACTTGCGAAAGAATGTCAATTCCAGCTTGGTCAATCGAATCAGAGACAAGAACCTTAGACATGATTACTTCATTTAAAGCTACAGGTTTTGCTGCACAAGACTTTTTAGTTTAGTCTTTATCCGTCGCAATTCAGCAAAAATTATTAGTTTGAATATCAACTTAACCTTTACTTACACTACGTGCTGATAGTATCGAAGCGTGAATTGCTCCCGGTGGGCACTGCCTCCTAAGTTTTTGAACATAAGTTAGCTGTTTGCACCACCCTGTCGCTAAATATAAAGCATGAATAGCACCAAGCACCGATATATTTATTAATAGTTAAGAGTTACCAAAATTTTATCGGCTGAAGCAACTTCCTTAGTGGGCTATAAACGCTTGTATGCTCGACTGGGATGCAACTTTAGCTAAGGCAATGCTATACACAACCAGGAAACGAGCTAGTAACTAATATATCTCTCGAATCTCGTCTGTTTCTCAATACCACAAGTGGTATCCCTTAGTCAAAGCAAAACATTGGATCATCAAGATAATCGGATTATGACAGTTAGAACTTAGGCATAAAATAGATTTTATTGCTCATGATTCCGGCAGATTTAAGATTGTTTAGTAGTTAAAAACTATCAATTAGTGTCAGTAGAGTACTTAAATATACAGTAGTAAAGTAGTAATTTGTCAAGCTAATTTTGAGAGCTTGTAATCAGCACTTTAGTGCTTAAAAACTAGAACTAAAGTCCTGACTAAGAACTCGTTCACGCTTGGTGATTAATGAGACAGACTACTAATGACATTGCAAAGCGAGAAATCGCTATAATTCTGTTGAGCCAAATATCCTTTGAGTTTTGGGAAAACCAGCCATGTTAGAGTACAACTTGCCAAGGTACTTGCCCTCAGCCGAGGAACTACCAGACTCTGATGAAACGCCTGTGGATAATGAACTGCAAGAATTGATACCAGGCTTGTTAAAAGCGATCTTGCTGATACTTTGGTCAGAACGCATGGACTGGTTGTTTGCAATAGATATGGGTATTTATTATCACCCTGATAAACCGCCAATTGTGCCAGATGGGTTTTTGAGCTTAGGGGTAGAGCGATTTTATGATGAGGAACTGCGTCCTAGTTATGTGCTGTGGGATGAAAACGTTGTGCCGATTTTCGTCTTAGAAGTAGTTTCCCAAAATTATCGTAAGGAATACACTACTAAATTGGCTGAATATGAGTCCTTGGGTGTACTTTATTACGTGATTTATTCCTCTCGCCGTCGTCGCAAACCGCATCTGGAAGTACATAAGTTAGTTAATGGTAAGTATGAATTGCAAGAGGGAAACCCCGTTTGGCTACCAGAGATTGGCTTGGGAATTGGTTGCGAAAGGGGAAATTATTGCGGTGTAACACGGGAATGGATGTACTGGTATGATGAGCAAGGACAACGTTATCTCACGCCCGCAGAACAAGTAAAACAAGAAACACTACGCGCTCAACAAGAAGCGCAACGCGCCCAACAAGAAGCGCAACGCGCTCAACAAGAAGCGCAACGCGCTCAACAAGAGACACAACGCGCTCAACAAGAAGCACTACGCGCTGAAGTTGCAGAAAAACGGGTTCAACAGTTGACGGAACAATTAAGAGCCCTGGGAATAGATCCAGATAATCTGGCTTAACTGAAATATTTTGCAATATTTTGAACAAAACCTAATTTTTAGGTTTTATTAGGTATATGTATTTTTCATAAATGATTGTTGAAATTTCTACATCTCATCAATTTGATTACACACGCTTGATGCAATTGCGCCCATGTAACTTAGCAGCATATAGCGCTCGATCTACTACTTGCAATAACTCATCAGTAGTTTTTCCATGATCTGGAAACACGGCCACTCCACCCGAAACCGTTGTATGTATTTGTTTACCTCCATATTCCAACTGTGCAGCTTTAAACGATAACCGGATTTGTTCGGCGTGCTGATATGCTTTCTCCTGTATTAGTCCAGGTAAAACCAATACAAACTCCTCACCACCATATCTACACACAATATTTTGACAATCACTATAGTTGCGAAGAAGGTCTGCAAATACCTGAATGACGCGATCGCCAGCTTGATGACCAAATGTATCATTAATATTTTTAAAATAATCAATATCCATAATTATTAAGGCAACTCGCTCATAATCCCGCGTTGCTCGTATTAGTTCTTTTGGGAATATCTCGTCAAAATAACGCCGATTAAACAAGCCTGTCAGTCCGTCGCGCATAGCCTGTTCTCTTAACTGAACCTGTAATGTTTTAATTTCAAGTACCTGTTTTTGCAAATATTCATTTGCCTGTCGGAGTTCAGATTCAGCCTGATAACTTTGGGTAATGTCACGCAAAACAAGCAAACGGCCTGTTATAGCAGCCGCCAGACTAGTTAGGACGCTGTACCAAGAACATCTTCCATAGCACTGCGAAGGCAGTCAAATTGAATTAGCTGTTTACGAATTCGACTTTTCAACCATGACCAGCACCGCTCAATTTTGTTCAGATCGGGTGAATAGGATGGCAAATATTTTAATTGACAGCTTGCTGCTTCAATTAATTCTTTAATATGTCCACCGCGATGAAATGTAGCATTATCTGCAATAACTATTTGTCCTGATTTTAGAGTTGGTATTAAACAAGTTTTTAGCCAAGTCTCAAATACAGTCCTGTTGCAAGCTCCCTCAATAGTAAATGGAGCAAATAAATTCCCATTACAATATGCGGCGATTATATTAACTCGAGCTTTTCTTCTGACACTTTTGAGTGCATGGAAACGCTCACCCAAGGTATTCCAACCATAGCCATAATCTTCTCTATTATCCATTCCAGCTTCATCTATATAAACTATTTTCTCTGGTTTATACAATGCTATCTCTTCTCTAAACTCTTGCCGTTTAATTTCATCTCGTTCTTGATAAACATAAGTTTTTTTTACGAGTAAACCCAATTTTATTTAAGGCTCTTGATATTGTGCGATCGCTAATTTTTTCCGGCCATAGTTCAGCCATTCCTACTTGAGTTTTATCCCCATTTACCTCGACAAATTTCTTAAATTTTTCCCAGTCAGTAATTTTATGACCATTTCCTGGTGGTTGACTTGGTAACACTTTGTAATCTCCCGTACTGGCTTTTCGTTGAAGCCAAAGGTTGATTGTATTTCGACTGATTTGAAAAACTTGAGCCGCTTCACTCTTTTTCATTCCGTCTAACTCGATTGCCTGAATTACCTTCTGACGTAAGTCGTAACTGTACGGTTTTGCCATAATCTGTTCTTATACTGAATATACAATGCGTATCTAATCTTACTTTCAGTAGAGATTATACTGTTTGTCCTAACCATCTTGGCGGTTGCTATAAATCACAAAATTAGTTCCTTTGGAATCTGGCAAAAAGCCAGACCAGACTAAACCATGCCATTCGTTTGTTGCTACCAAAATTACATTGAACGTAGGGATAGCCCATAGCAACGCTATATTTCGAGGCGTTAGCCAACGATTTTTATTCGTGAAGTGCATTGCAAATATGAGGAAGAGTGTAATTACACTACCTGAGCCGACATACTCCAGCTTTGACCAAAATATTTTTTCTCGGAGCAAAATTGCTGCTGCTTCCATTGCTGCAACTGTAGCGTATCCTGCGATCGCTAGCATCATCGAAATGAAAGGCTTGCTAGCTAAAGAAATTGAGCGACGTTGCCAAGCTGCAAACGCAACAGTAACTGAGATGATTACAGTAATGCTCAGAATAACAAAGTAGAGATTGTACTGAAAAAGCATGGTGACGATGCACTTAAGAGATGATCTCAACCTTATGAGATAAGTTTGAGCAAGTCATGATGTTCCAGTAATTTTTATAATTACTTGAAAGAGATTAAGTTACAGCAGAATTTTTAATTCTGCATAATTACAGAAAAACTATTGTTTTTTAGGAATAACGTTCCTGATTCCACTTTTAGTAGAGACAGTATCACCTTTGTAGCGAGGGATGATATGAATACTGGCGTGCATAATATTTTGACCAGCAGCACGATTGATATTCATTCCTACATTAAAACCATCAGGTTCAAATTCTGCTTTGATAATTTCTTGTACCTTGTTCAACATAAACCAGCAAGCAGATTGCTCTTTTAAAGGTAGTTCAAAATAATTGCTAACATGACGCTTGGGAATAACCAAAACATGTCCTTTGCTTATTGGATAGCCATCAAAAATAGCATAAGCAGTTGCTGATTCAGTTAATAGTTTTAGATTTTTATAGGGATTACAGAATATACAATAATTAGATGAATTTCGCTGATGATTATAGTGAACATACTCATATACTTCCCGATATTCATCTAAGCAAATTGAAGTAAAGGGAAGTTTGGCAATACACTGATAGGTAGGTTTTTTGTGAATGTAATGTTCTCTAAACCCTTCTTTTTTGATATCCCTTCTCACAGCATAATAAGCTTTGCCTCCTGGTTTTAATAAATGTGATATTTCCATAAGAACATTAGTTTGTTCTTCACTAAATAAAACATTTAAAACATAAAAGCAAATTATTGTATCAAATTTAGTATCAGGATATTCTGGAAAATAATAAGGGTCATAGCCTATAATATCATAACCTTTTTGGCGCAATATTTTAACATCATTACCAAAGCCACAACCAAAATCTAGTATTTTGCCTTGGAGAAGGTTTTGATTTAATAAAAACTGTGCCGGAAATGATAGATAATTTCTTTCGATCGCAGTAAAATGGCTGAACAGATTTTTTTGCTGTTTCATAGAATGAATTTTGGTGCTGATGTCCCAAAATTATTATTCCCAGCATTTGTTTAGGTTATGCGATGTCTACGATGGCCACTGAGCGGCTGGTGAGCGGCTTGCCATGAGCGTAGCCGAAGGGAGTCGAACCATGCCGTACCACTTCGTGGAAGCAAGCTATGCGCAGCGTCTCGTAGAGAAGTGCGGGCTACGCCTACGCATCAGGGTCAATACCTAGCTCACGTAACTTAGCTGCTAATATATCAGCACGCTGGCGTTCCTGTTCAGCACGCAGGTGTTCGTGTTCAGCGCGTTGGCGTTCTTGTTCAGCACGTTGGCGTTCTTGTTCAGCTTGTTCGCTACTCCACAACAGTAAATTTCCTTCTGTATCCCACCAACGCAGCCAATTCATAGTTTGACATAATCTTTCACCTTGCCAAATTCCGAGAAATAACTCCAACTCAGGAATCCAGTAACGTCCATTAGCATCTGCTTGCTGCAAAGTATATTGTCCATTTTGCAAGCACCGTAATTCTATGCTGGGTTCGTAAGGGTCGTAGGTTACGTAGGTTGGAACTTGGAGAATCTTTTCGTAATAATAAAGTTTACCGTAGGGTGGAGTTGAACGGACTGAGAGTTCTCCCCCTTCTGTGTCTGAAAGAAATTCCATCACCACAGCCACAACAGCACCTTCTAAATTCGGGGTATAGCTGCGACGAACTACATTTGTTCCCACAGACTGCACTTGAGGAACATAAAACCAGTCTGGTGCTTTAACGACAATTTTTTTGTTGACTGTGGCTACAAGTCCAAAATTAGAGCCAATCAGCATCTGGGGTTGGATGCGTGCTGCGGTTCCCAAAGCATCGGTAAGCGCAGCAGCGATCGCAGGTTGTTGAATATTTTCCACTGGCTCGTCTGGTAAAATGAAGTCGGCTGGAAGTGCTTCCCAAGTAACAATTGGTTCTTTTTGGATGGGGTTAACTTGTAGAACCATAAAATTACTCCTAATATCAATGCACAGTATATTAGTTATTTTTAACAAATCTTCAGCCAGCATCGCTTTTAAGTTAAAAACCCACAAATCTGGAAAGATTTCTCTGACAGGTGTATATACTCGTAGTCAAGCACTTAGCAGGCGTGAGTATGATAGTTGAGTGGTTCACTCTCTGGATAGGTCAAAAAGCGGTTGGATTTCTTGTCAAAACTATTATTAGCGAAGAATTTTTCAAAGATTTAGTCAAGGACTACGCTAAAGATTTTTTCAAAAATATCTTTAATAATGCTGTAACCGCGCCCTTCAAGCAAGAACCGCTTCAGAAAGCTGTAGTTATGGCGCTGACAGAATTTTTGCAAGCGATGCAGCAGCAGTTAAAGGTTCGTTGCAAACTTTCTGAAGCTGAAATTCAAAATTACGCTGAAGATATCAATAAATTTATCCGTGATAAATCGATTAAAGAAATTCTTGGTCAGGCTTTTGATATTAAATGTGATTTTCTAGATTTTAAAACACTAGCAGATAGTTGGAAAAGACTTCAACTCCAACCTCTGCCCCCTAAATTTAACTGGCAAACAATTACAGAACAGTATCTTATACAAGTTCAAGATATTCTTTCGGATTCAGAAGAGTTACGCTATATTCTGGAACTTCAAAAATTATCTAGTATTGATAAGACTTTAAAAGAAAATGCTGACATTCCCAAGGATTTTAATTTACCGCAATATCTAGAAACTATTCGCGAACGCTATGGCAATCTGAAGTTAGATAGCTTAGAAACTACAGCCCGCGAACATCCGGTAAATTTATGGCAAATGTTTATCCCGCAAAATGTGCGGCAAGTTTATCAGGTTTTACCAGAACTGCCTAAAGAATATCTCCGCAGACTACAAGAAAGTAACCAATTAGATGCAGAATTTGAAATAGAAAAATTTCAAGAAGAAACAGAACGTTATCAACGTACTTATTTTGAACAGCCGATCCGTTCAGTATTAGATGTTGTCCGAGATAAGCAACGCAAAAATTATCTAGTTATTTTAGGCGATCCTGGTTCCGGCAAGTCTACATTGTTGCAATATTTAGCGTTGGATTGGGTAGAAAAAACTCTCGATCAGAATGATTTTAATCTGCCAATTCCTCTGCTGATTGAATTACGTAATTATATGCGCGATCGCGATGCGGGTAGTTGTAATAATTTTCTCCAATTTTATCATAATAGTCCCAATTGTTTTTATCACCTTAATCAGCATAAATTGCATGAACAGCTAAAGGCTGGTAACGCTTTAGTCATGTTTGATGGTTTAGATGAAATCTTTGAATCGGCGAAGCGGGAGGAAGTAATTACCTGTATTCATCGCTTCACTAATGAATATCCCTATGTGCAGGTAATTGTCACTTCTCGGATTATCGGCTATAAACAGCAACAATTGCGAGATGCAGAGTTTCGCCACTTCATGTTGCAAGATTTAGAACCAGCACAGATTAAAGATTTTATCGAACGTTGGCATGATAAAACTTTTAGTCAAGCCGAAGAAAGAGATAAGAATATTAAACGAGAGCGTCTACAAAGAGTAATTAATGAATCGAAAGCAATTGCCGAACTAGCACAAAATCCTCTGCTGTTAACCATGATGGCAATTCTCAATCTCAAGCGAGAATTACCCAGGGATAGAAGTGAACTGTATAAAGATGCTTCAGAGGTTCTGCTACATAATTGGGACGACGGACGCAATTTAAAGCCGGATGAACGTCTGGACATTATTGATTATAAAGATAAACAGGCAATGTTGCGTCAAGTTGCTTACCAAATGCAAACCAGTGAAAAAGGTTTAGCTGGTAACATTATCTATGCGGATGATTTAGAAGCAATCTTCACTAAATATCTGCAAAGCATACCAGTGAGTGATGCCAGAGATAAAGCCAGACGGTTGATGAAACAACTGCGCGATCGCAACTTTATTTTATGTTTCTTGGGTGCAGATTACTATGCCTTTGTGCATCGGACTTTTTTAGAATATTTCTGTGCTTGGGAGTTTGTCTGGCAGTTTGAGAAGGAACGCAGTATTACAATTGAGTTTCTGAAAACTGAAGTTTTTGGCAAACACTGGCAAGATGAAACTTGGCATGAGGTGTTGCTCTTAATTGCGGGAATGATTGAGCCAAAATTTGTTGGTGAAATTCTTGATTACTTAATGGTGCAAGATGGGGAAGAGGAAAAATTTATCAACCTGTTTTTAGCGGCTAAATGTCTTGCAGAACTGAGAAATCGCTCGGTAATTGTGTCAACGGCTAATAAATTACTTGGCAGGCTAAAAGATTTAACTAAATATGACCTCTGGTAC
Source organism: Nostocales cyanobacterium LEGE 12452 (assembly GCA_015206945.1). GTDB lineage: Bacteria > Cyanobacteriota > Cyanobacteriia > Cyanobacteriales > Nostocaceae > Nostoc. The sequence goes on from JADEXV010000071.1 coordinate 14,492, forward strand.
TATTATGAACCGAGACTAAATTACGAGGAAACTAAGCTAGTTAGAAAAATTCGCACTCAAGCAGTTGCAACAGTCACTGTAATTTGGAAAGATAACCGTGATACTTTACACTGGCTCAAAAACTGCACCACTGCTGATAATCATGGGGATGTGCAACGTGCAGCCATCGAAGCATTAGCCAGCAATTTTAAAGATGACTCGAACATTTGCTCGTTTCTCAAAGACTGCACTACTACTGATAATCATGAAAATGTGCGAGGTGCAGCCATCGAAGCATTAGCCAGCAATTTTAAAGATGACTCGGACATTCACTCGTTTCTCAAAGACTGCACTACTACTGATAATCATGAAAATGTGCGAGGTGCAGCCATTAAAGCATTAGCCAGCAATTTCCCAGATGACCCGAACACTTACTCAATTCTCATAGATTGCGCCACTGCTGATAATCATGAGGACGTGCAAAGTCTAGCCATCGAAGCATTAGCCAACAATTTCAAAGATGACCCGGACATTTACTCAATTCTCAAAGATCGTGCCACTGCTGATAATCATGAGTTTGTAAGAGAAGTAGCTATCGAAGCATTAGCCAAGAATTTCAAAAATAACCTGGATACTTGTTCAATTCTCAAAGACCTCGCCACTGCTGATGATGATGAGCTTGTAAGACGTGTAGCCATCGAAGCATTAGCCAAGAATTTCAAAGATGATCCGAACACCTACTCGTTTCTCAAAGACTGCGTTATTACTGATGATGATGAGTTTGTGCGAAGTGCAGCCATCCAAGCATTAGCCAGCAATTTCAAAGATGACCCTGACACCCGCTCGATTCTCAAAGACTGTGCCACCGATCATCGTGGGAATGTGCAAGGTGCAGCCATCCAAGCATTAGCCAGAAATTTCAAAGATGACCCGGATACCCGCTCGATTCTCAAAGACTGCGCTACTGATGATCGTGGGAATGTGCGAGGTACAGCCATCCGAATATTAGCCAGCAATTTCCCAGATGACCCGGACACCTGCTCGATTCTCAAAGACTGCACCACTGATGATCATGGGAATGTGCGGCGTGAAGCCATCGAAGCATTAGCCAGCAATTTCAAAGATGACCCTGACACCCGCTCGATTCTCAAAGACCGTGCCACTGATGATAATGGGAATGTGCGACGTGCAGCTATCCAAGCATTAGGCAAACACTTCAGATATCAGCCTGAGTTGTTTGAAATTTACTACAACTGCGCTGTTAATGATCCCTTTAAAAGGTATTCCCGGTTTAACCCCAATCCTCGACAGGTTGCACTGGAGATAATTATCAAGCAATTTCCTCAACATTCCCAGACTTTACCACTGCTGCGCGACAAAGCAGAAAATGACCCAGATGAGGAAGTGCGAGAGTTTGCTCAACAAAAGTTGGCAGAATTAGAGAAGTAAAAGAGTGTATGAGTATATATGAAATATACGATAATTATTCAGTGGTCTGATGAAGATGAGTGTTTTATTGTGAGTCTTCCTGAATGGGGAGAGTTTTGTCATACTCACGGAGATACTTACGAAGAAGCTTTTAAAAATGCTCAAGAAGTTTTAGAAATGCTGATTGAATCATCTTTAGCTGACGGTCAACCTCTACCAGAGCCAAAAACATTAGAAAAGTCGTTAAAATAATTTCGTAATTCGTAATTTTTCAAATTAGAGAAGCATACGGCGATGCCTTCACGATAGGCATCGCGGATTTTAGATTTAATCTAATCTAAAATCCCAAATCGAGTTACCGATTCACCGCCGCTGCTTCTCTTGCTGCTGCTGCTTGATCTGGGTGGATACCCAAACGAGTGAGATTAATGCGACCTTTGTTATCAATTTCGCGCACTTTGATAATCACTTCATCGCCTACCGCTACTTCATCCTCAACTTTGCCAACGCGGTAGTCAGCTAGTTGAGAAATGTGAATCATGCCTTCTTTTCCAGGCAAGAATTCCACAAATGCACCTATCGGTATAATCCGAGTAATGCGTCCTGCGTAGACATCCCCTTCGTGCAACTTGCGGGTCATGCCTTGGATGATATTTCTGGCTCTCTTGGCCTTGTTCTCATCCACAGCGGAAATTGTCACGGTGCCGTCATCTTCAATGTCAATTTTTGCACCAGTTTCCTCTGTGATGCCCTTAATAGTCTTGCCTCCAGGCCCGATGACCAAACCAATCATGTCTGAATCAATCTTGATTGTTAACAGACGTGGAGCATAAGGTGAGGTTTCAGTCCGTGGTGTGTCAATGCAGGCGAGCATTTTCTCCAGAATGTGCAACCGGGCTGCTTTCGCTTGGTGGACGGCTTGGGCAATAACCTCCAACGACAAACCGGAGATTTTCATATCCATTTGTAAGGCGGTAATCCCGGTATCCGTCCCGGCAACTTTGAAGTCCATATCGCCCAAAAAGTCTTCAATGCCTTGGATGTCGGTCAGGATTCGCACTTCGTCCCCATCCTTAATCAGACCCATTGCTGCACCACTGACTGGTTTGAGAATTGGTACACCAGCATCCATCAGGGCGAGGGTGGAACCGCAGACTGAACCCATTGAGGTGGAACCGTTGGAGGAAAGTACTTCCGATACGATGCGAATCACGTAGGGAAATTGTTCTTTGGACGGTAACACAGGTATTATCGCTCGTTCTGCCAATGCCCCGTGACCAATTTCGCGCCTTCCTGGGGCACGCATTGGCTTGGTTTCTCCGACTGAGAACGGCGGGAAGTTGTAATGATGCAGATAACGCTTGTGCTGATCTAGCTGCATATCATCGTTGAGGTTTTGAGCATCCCCAGGTGTACCCAGAGTACAAGTGGATAATACCTGAGTTAGTTCTCGGTTAAATAAACCGCTGCCGTGGACTCGCTTTGGTAAGACATCAACTAAACAAGAAACCGGACGCACTTGATCGAGTTTACGACCATCAACGCGGACGTTATCTTCGATGATTTGTCGCCGCATGAAGTGTTTGGTAATATCTTTAAAAGTGTTACCAAGTGCCTTCTTATTTGCAGTTGCGGCAACTCGAATTGGGTCTTCTTCTGACAGTTCGGTAATCGTCGCGGCAATTTCATCCTTGACGACATCTAAAGCTGCATCGCGTTCGGGTTTGGTCAAACTAAATTGAGACAGAATTTTCTTAATCTGACCGTTGGCGCGATCGCGGATATAATTTTCTAGCGTTTGGTCTACTTCTGGTGGTGCTTCTTGCACTATTACTAGACCCAATTCTGCAATTAAATCTTGCTGCGCTTTGATTAAGTCCCGCACCGCTTCATAACCAAAGTCAATCGCCTCAAGAATATCTCGCTCTGGCAACTGATTGGCTCCCGCTTCCACCATGATTACGCCATGTGGTGAACCTGCTACTATCAGATCCAAATCTCCCGCTTCAGTTTCTGCGTATGTGGGGTTAATAATGAAATCATCTCCCACTAAACCAACCCGCACTGCTGCCATTGGCCCATTAAAAGGAATCTGGGCAATCAGGGTAGCAATCGAAGCGCCTGTAACTGCTAACACATCGGGTGGAACCAACTCGTCCATCGACAGCGTTAAGGCAATAATTTGCAAGTCATCCCGCAACCATGAGGGGAACAAAGGACGCATGGGACGGTCTATAAGACGGCTGGTGAGAATTGTTTTTTCTGGTGGACGACCTTCGCGCCGCATGATCCCGCCGGGAATCCTACCAGCGGCATATAGCCTTTCTTCATAATCTACAGTAAGAGGAAGAAAATCAATGCCTTCTCTAGCTTGCGATCGCGTAGCCGTCACTAAAACGGATGTGTCCCCTGATTCTATCAAAACCGACCCACCTGCCTGGGGAGCTAGTAGGCCTACTTTCAGTCGAATATCCCTTCCATCGAAGGATATTGACTTATCAACTTCTGCCATTCAGTTTTTTTTCCTTCTCTTTCGCTATTCTCTTTCTGTGGCAATCCTAACATTTATGCCCTATGGCTGACTTCTAGTACATACAAAGATAGACAAGTCGTTTAACGCAAAGTGTGATACAAGATTAGCGCGTCTACTACCTGCCCATTCTCTAGCTTCGCCGCGCCCGGAATTCGCCCAATAATCTCAAATCCTAACGACTGCCAAAGTGTAATTGAAGGTATATTAGTCTCAAAGACCAAATTAAACATTACTGCTTCGTAGCCAAGGTTTGCTGCGATCGAAAGCATAGCCTCTCCCATGAACCGTCCTAAACCTTGACCGCGTAACCCAGGTTGTACAATAAAACCAGCGTTGCAAATATGGCTACACCGACCGGGAAAGTTTGGCTTTAAATAAAACGCCCCTAATATTTCTTTTGGCTTGTGTGTAGGATCTACAACAGATGTCCTGACAACAAAGGCATCCTTGCTTAACCAGTAAGCTGAAAATTCTGTAGGAGATAGAGGTTGCTTTTGGGGATAAGTTTTACCTTCAACAATTACAACATTGAGTAACGATCTTACAACCTCGTGTTCTTGAGGATGCATATAATCCAGTTCCACTAACATCCCATTTTTTAAGACTTTAATTAGGGGAAAATTCATTATTAACAATGTTTATGTGGAATAATTACTTAAATATTTATTATATGAGAAAGTTTGCGAATAAATATTCTTAAGAAGATGCAGAAAGTAGAAGATTTGAGATTTTAATTCTAGAGTTTTGGGAAAATCTGAGTAGTTAGAAAATGGCGATTTTACACTGTAATTGGTTACTAAAAAATCAAAATGGTTGTTTATTTATTTGGGGGGAAACTTGGCGATCGCCACGAGTGAATTTCGAGTCTAATGGATCTGGAGATATACCAGTACATCCATTGGCAATGACATCAGTTGAGTTGAGTGAGTGGTTGCGATCGCAGAACATGGCAATTACCAACTTCATTCAAAAACCTCAAGTTGCGATGCCTGCGACGGGCAAAGCGATCGCAACTACTGGACGATCACGCAAAGCCGCCAGTGCGCCTGAGATCAGTTTACCAACGCACTCTCAAATCATTGCCCTACCAACTTATATCCCAGACGGTAGTGATAAAGAAACAACAGCGATTTTCCCTGTACATTCTGCCAGCTTGGGCGAAAATACAGACTCCCCGCAATATTTGCAACCGTGGCGAGTTGAAGGTTTTTGTCTCAACGCCAGCGAAGCAGTAAAATTTCTTGCCGCGATTCCCCTAAATGCTGCTAAAGGGGAAGATGCTTTTTTGGGTGGAGATTTACGCTTTTGGTCGCAGATTGCCCGATGGAGTTTAGATTTAATCTCACGTTGTAAGTTTTTACCAACAATCGATCGACAATCAGATGGTGTATTTGCTGCCAAATGGCGGGTACTTCTAGACAGTGCTGTAGATGGAACCCGCCTAGAAAGATTTTCTGGGAATATACCGTTGGTTTGTCGCACTTATCAAGAGGGATTGGAGACTGGGGAGGATTTTTCCCAATCCCCACTTTATGTAGACTTTCCCACAGAACCTCAAGAATTACTTTTGGGATTTCTCAACAGTACGATAGATGCCCAAATGCGAGAAATGATGGGTTCGCAACCTCCAATTGAAGCTAAGGCGATTGCATCTTTACCGTCTGGGGTGCGACAGTGGTTGCCAGCCTTAACTAGTGCATCTCATATAGTCAATGCAGATACAATTGAAGTGGAAAGACTGGAAGCGGCATTGAAGGCTTGGACTATGCCGCTACAATACCAATTAACTCTTAAAAGTCTATTTCGTACCTGTTTTCAATTGCGTTCTCCAGAGTCTGGCGAAACAGATTGGACATTGGCGTATTTTTTGCAAGCGGCTGACGATCCAGAGTTTTTAGTGGATGCAGCAACTATTTGGAACAATCCAGTTGAAAGATTGGTTTATGAAAATCGGACAATTGACCAACCACAAGAAACATTTTTGCGAGGTTTGGGGGTAGCTTCCCGATTATATCCAGCGATCGCACCCAGTTTTGAAACCGAATATCCCCAATCTTCTCGGATCACCCCCATTCAAGCTTATGAGTTTATCAAAGCTGTAGCTTGGAGATTGGAAGACAGTGGTTTAGGAGTAATTTTGCCTCCTAGTTTAGCGAACCGTGAAGGATGGGCGAACCGTTTGGGTTTAAAAATTACTGCCGAAACCCCAAAGAAAAAGCAGGGACGTTTAGGGTTACAAAGTCTGCTGAATTTCCAATGGCAATTGGCAATTGGCGGACAAACTATTTCCAAAGCTGAGTTTGATAAACTTGTGGCTTTAAATAGTCCGCTAGTAGAAATTAACGGCGAGTGGGTGGAATTGCGCCCCCAAGATATTAAGACAGCCCAAACATTTTTTACCACTCGCAAAGACCAAATGGCGCTTTCGTTGGAAGATGCCTTGCGTTTCAGTACAGGCGATACTCAAGTAATTGAAAAATTACCAGTGGTTAGCTTTGAGGCATCTGGGGCATTGCAAGAGTTGATTGGGGCGTTAAGTAATAATCAAGCGATCGCACCTTTGCCCACACCAGCAGCCTTTAAAGGACAGTTGCGGCCTTATCAAGAACGTGGTGCTGCTTGGCTATCCTTCTTGGAACGTTGGGGCTTAGGCGCATGTCTCGCTGACGATATGGGACTCGGTAAATGCGTAGCGAATGATACTCTAATAAATGTAAATGGACTGTTACGCACAGCCGAGACAATCTGGACAACTCAGGCTGGAGAAACAGAGTTTGACGGCGAAGGATTTTGGGCTAACCCCACAGAGCAATTACTTGTTAATTCCATAGATGAAAAAACTGGCAAAATTGTCCAGGCTAATGTCAGACGGTTGTATCGGCAGCAAGTCCGCGAGAAATTACGAAAAGTCACGCTAGAAGACGGTAGCAATATCACCATCACTCATCGTCACAAGCTGCTAACAAGTAAAGGTTGGACAAATAACTTACAGGTGGGTGATTACGTTTGTGTACCAGGTAAAACGCTTTGGAATGGACAACCACAAGACCCTGATTTAGTCAAGTTTCTTGCTTGGCAGATTGCTGAAGGGCATGAACTACCCGATGTGGGAAGAGTCACAATATCCCAAAAAGACACCAAAGTATTAGAGGATCTACTCCAGATTTGCCAACGCATTCAAAACCGCTATAACCTCAAAATTAACAGCCCTAATATCTCTACCTTCCCTAACAGAGTTTCTGCTCTTCGAGTTAACAGCCAAGCCTATCGGCGATTCTTAGAAGCTAAGGGTTATGTTTGGGGTAAACTATCGGCAGAAAAATCTATTCCGCCCTTCATTATGCAGGGAGACTTGGATAGTGTGCGGATATTTTTGCAAAACTATTTTGATGCTGAATCTGCTGTTATTTTGAGTATGGGGAGTATTGAAATTGCTACAGCTTCAGCTTTACTAATTCAGCAACTTTCTGCACTGCTGCGTCGTTTTGGCATTTGGTTGCGAATATCGCCCAAACTGAAGTGCGCCACTAATGGAACTCGTACTTTACGCACCTACTATATTGGTGTAATTGGAGGAAATTCTGCCCGTAGATTTTTGCAAGAAATTGGTTTTAATAACTCAAAAAAACAGAGCAAATTAGAACAAATTTGTCAACTGGTCAGCAACACAAATATTGAGGGAATTCCTGCTTCTGATATGGTTGCCCAAACAGTCATAGCAACGGGACTCCCATTGCGGCATTTTGGGATGCACAATACTGTTTACATTAATGGTTCCCAGCAATTTTCTAGAGATAGTTTACAGCGAGTAATAGCTGGAATGAACCGGATTATTAGTGGAGAAGCCCAAGAACAGTATCAGCTACTAAAACCTTCCAAGTGGACAACTCAAACCCTGACAGCATATAGCAACGTAGATGTAGAACAGTTAAGCTTAACAAGACAGTCTTTGCAATGTCTTCTAGACCAAGAGGTATTTTATTGCCGAATAGAATCAATAGAGGATATAGCTTATGATGGATGGGTTTATGACTTTGAAGTTAGTGAACATCATAATTTTGTCGCTAACAATATTATTTGCCATAACACTGTCCAATTCATTGCTTTTCTGCTGCACTTGAAAGAACAGGATGCACTAGAAAATCCAACATTGCTAGTTTGTCCAACTTCGGTTTTAGGCAACTGGGAAAGGGAAGTCAATAAATTTGCACCAAGTCTGAAAATTTTGCAATATCACGGTGACAAACGCCCAAAAGGAAAAGCATTTTTAGAAGCAGTGAAAAAGCACGATTTAATCGTTACCAGCTACTCACTGCTTCATCGAGATATCAAGTCATTGCAAAGTGTCTCTTGGCAGATAATTGTTTTAGATGAAGCCCAGAATGTGAAAAATCCAGAGGCGAAGCAGTCAAAAGCAGTGCGGGAATTAGAAGCGACATTTCGTATTGCCTTGACGGGGACACCAGTAGAAAATAGGCTGCAAGAACTATGGTCTATTTTAGATTTTCTCAATCCTGGGTATTTAGGCAATAAGCAATTTTTCCAGCGTCGGTTTGCCATGCCAATTGAAAAGTATGGTGATACTGCTTCTTTGACTCAATTACGTTCATTAGTTCAACCATTTATACTGCGACGATTGAAAAGCGATCGCGACATCATTCAAGATTTACCAGATAAGCAAGAAATGACTGTATTTTGCGGTTTAACTGGTGAACAAGCTGCACTTTATCAACAAATTGTAGAGCAATCTTTAGTAGAGATTGAATCTGCTGAAGGATTGCAACGTCGGGGGATGATTTTGGCTTTGTTAATCAAACTCAAACAAATCTGCAATCACCCAGCCCAATATTTGAAAGAAGCGACATTAGAGCAACATAATTCAGCCAAACTTCTGCGCCTAGAAGAAATGTTAGAAGAAGTTTTAGCAGAGGGCGATCACGCTTTAATCTTCACACAATTTGCTGAGTGGGGTAAATTACTTAAACCCTATTTAGAAAAACACCTTGGGCGAGAAATATTCTTTTTATATGGTAGCACCAGCAAAAAACAACGTGAGGAAATGATTGACCGTTTCCAACACGATCCTCAAGGGCCACCAATTATGATTCTTTCTCTGAAAGCAGGTGGTGTCGGACTGAATTTAACACGAGCGAATCATGTATTCCACTTTGATAGATGGTGGAATCCAGCCGTGGAAAATCAAGCCACAGACAGAGTATTTCGGATTGGTCAAACCCGGAATGTGCAAGTACATAAATTTGTCTGCACAGGCACTTTAGAAGAAAAAATTAATGACATGATTGAAAGTAAAAAACAACTAGCTGAACAAGTTGTAGGTGCTGGTGAAGAATGGTTGACTGAACTAGATACAGACCAACTTCGTAACTTACTAATACTCGATCGCAATGCAGTAATTGACGATGATGCAGAATAATTTCGTATGCATTAGACTTCTTGAATAAATATTTTTTGAACTCACGCAGAGGCGTAAATAAATAGTTAAAATTGATACTTTTGCAAGGCATCTATTGAATTTTTCTATTTAAAAACCTCTTGAATTTGTTTTTGATTTAACTCTATGGACGATCGAGAAGCATTGCAGAGAACTCTCAACCGCGCCCGTCGCGCCCTCCAGATATTAGAAGAACAAAAAGCTGGTTTTGGGATTCGAGTTCCAGTAGATTTACAAATCGAACTGGAAGAGAAAGAAAAAGAAGTCGCTAGCCTAGAGGCGCGATTGAGTCATCTTAAAAACAGCATTAGTAAAGTAGAGTCAGAAAGCAAGCAAAAGGAAGTTTTTATCTCCTACACTTGGCGAGATAATCACAGCGAAATATTTGTACAAAAACTGGAGAAAGCATTTCAGGCAAAAGGCATTACAATCATTTGGGATAAAAATTCAATTGGATACAAAGGACGATTTCAAGAATTCATGCAGCGATTGAGTCGTGGCAAATGCATAATTGTGATAATCAGCGACCAATATTTGAAGTCTGAAAATTGCATGTATGAACTAGTTGAAATTGCCAAAAGTGGAAAACTTTATCATCGAATTTTTCCCATAGTTTTAGCAGATGCCCAAATTTATAAGCCTATTGAAAGAATTAAATATGTTGAGTATTGGGAAAAGCAAATTCAAGATTTAAATGACGCTATGAGAACAGTTAGCGCTGCTCATTTACAGGGATTTAGAGAAGCAATTGACCTATATACTGAAATTCGTAATATGTTTGCTAATCTCATAAACCTGCTGAAGGATATGAATGCTCTGACGGAAGAGATTCATATACAATCAGATTTTGAGGCACTGCTCAAAGCGATCGCAGAAAGTTTAGATGAGTAAGCTAAGAGCGGATATACGAAGCGTCTGCCAATAGCGATCGCCCTCAATGATTCGGTAAAAATGGATATCTTGTTGTTCCTCCTGCCCTTTGCCTTTTTTCAACTGCAAATCCTGAGATTTCTTTTTATCAAATCCTATGGATAATCAAGAAGCACTACAGCGAACTCTCAACCGCGCCCGTCGCGCCCTCCAGATATTAGAGGAGGAAAAAGCTAGTTATGGGATTCGAGTTCCAGTGGATTTGCAGATCGAACTAGAGGAAAAACAAAAAGAAATCACTAGCTTAGAGGTGCGATTAAGCCAGTTACAGGGAAAGCACCCAGCAAGTTTGCCCGATAACCTTCCCCGCTATAACGATGTGTTTGTGGGACGCAAACAAGAAATTGCCCGTTGTTTGGAAGCGCTTTCACCAGAGGAACGCGGTTGGGGTGTGACGATCGATGGTATTGGTGGTATGGGCAAAACGGCGTTAGCGCTGGAGGTAGCACACCTTGCCCGTCAGCAAGCCTTGTTTGATGCCTACCTGTTTGTTTCTGCCAAGACTACCAGGCTCTCAATAGAAGGAGTCCGGCAAGAAACCCTCGCCCTGTCTTCTCTCGATAGCTTCTGCCGGGAATTTGCCAAGGGGTTGGGAGAGACAGATATTGTGAAAATGACTGATGCCACAGAACGCCGCCGCGCCCTTCTCGATGCCCTGCGAGGACGGCGTACCCTGTTGATTTGGGACAACTTGGAAACTCTGAATGCAGAAGAACGCGATATGATTGCCGAGTTTTTGCGGAAACTGCCCACCCCCAACAAAGCCATCATCACCAGCCGGCGCCGCACAGGGGAAAGCGCCGTCACCATCCGCTTAGATCGTCTCTTAGAGGCAGAAGCTTTGGAACTAATGAAAGAGAAGGGAAGATCGCACCCCCGTCTAGCCCAGGAACTAAACGCCACGAAGCCAGAGATATTAACCGCTTTATATGAAGCGTCTGGTGGCAACCCCCTAGCGCTAGATTGGACATTAGGACAGGTGGCACACAAAGGCTACTCCATCAGTGTTGCCCTAGAGCGATTGCGGAATGCCGCCAAATCCCCCGATCTCTACGGGTTTTTGTTTGCCGATGCTGCCCAAACTCTCTTTGAAAAAGATCGCACAGTCTTGTCTGCCCTAGTTGTATTCCTGACACCAGCAAAAACCGCAGCACTGGCAGATGCTACGGATTTAGCCATCACCGAGATCCAAGTTTCTTTAGAGCGGTTGGTAACTCTATCTTTGGTAAATGACGTGGATGGAGAACGGTTTGGCCTGCACCCCCTCACCCGCACATATATTCGGGCAGTTGTGGGCGGAACGGATACCGTTGTAACTGCACCCCTAAGTGGAATTCGATTTGACTCTGCTGCCCAACGCAAAGTTCTGCGCTACTGGGTGGACTTTGCCCAGAAGTACGGGGGTAATAGCAAAGATGCCTACAAAACCCATGACAAGCTGGAAGCCGAGTGGCAGAATCTAGAGGGCGTGGCAACAACCCTGCGGGAGATGGCAAGTATCCCCGGTGCTTTGAAAGACCGACAGGCTGCCCAGATGCTGATCGATTTGGAAAACGCTTTGTTTAACTTCCTCTGGTTTCGCGGCTACTGGGATGAGGTGGTGCGCTTGGGTGAGTGGGTATATCAGGCGGGAAAGGCGCTGGGTCAGTGGAGCGATGCTAGTTGGGATGCTTATCATGTTGCCTCGATTTACTACTTTCGCGCGGAGACTGATAGGGCAGCAAGTTGGGCGGCTCAGATGGCGGAGGCGATGGAGCGGGGCGGTAGCCGTTGGGGCAAAGCTGTTGCAATTCAGCTTCAAGGACTGATTGCAAAGCAACGTCAGGACTGGGCGGAGGCGGAGCGTCTGTACCAGGAGGCATTAGCGATTTACCGAGAGTTGGAGGATGAATATTGTGAAGCGATCGCTCTCAACTCTCTGGGAGAAGTTGCGCGATCACAAGGACACTATGATCGCGCCGAGTCCTACTACAAGCAAGCGTTGGCGATAGAAGAAAAACTGGGAAATAAAGAAAGCCAAGCAACTTATTGCGCCGGCTTGGGAAATCTTGCCCTTGACCGTGATCGCCCTTCAGAAGCCCGCCCCTGGTGCGAGCGTGAGTTAGTGCTGGCGCAGGAAGTGGGACGGCAAGACTTGGTGGCTGATGCTCAAGCGGGGCTGGCGCAAGTTATGGAGAAGGAGGAACGCTACACAGAGGCGCTATCGTTAGCACAGTCTGCCCTGGATATCCGAGAGCGTCTGCGCGATCAGGGCTTGGATTTTTCGCGCCGATTGGTTGAGCGGTTGCGGCGCAAGGCGGAAATGGAATAATTCGTAATTCGTAATTAATTCAAGGTTTTACGTCTCTATGTAGTCCCAGACTTCCAATCTGTAGGGGTATATTTGCGAAACTGATATGCTCCCAATGATAAACGCTATAGTCTGAGGTAACTGTTACAAAACGAGATCAATCCATCCATTGCATAATTTTAAATTTTAAATTGACTTATGACTAATTACACATTACAAGCAAGTCGAGAATGGTGGTCACAACAATGGCTAGATTTACTTGATTCCTATCGCTTTAAAAAGCGTTTAGAACGTGCAAGAAATTATGCTCGTCAAGGAAATGTACTCAGCATCGAATTTAAAGGTGCAAAAGTATTAGCTAGGGTGCAAGGTAGTGAAGTAGAACCTTATAAAGTTTCCCTTTCCCTTGAACCATTTAGCGACGAACAGTGGGGTTATGTAATTGAAACCATGTCCCAAAGGGCAATTTTTGCTGCCAAGCTACTAGCAGGAGAAATGCCACAAAATATAGAAGAAGTCTTCACAGCTAACGGTCTTTCGATATTTCCATTTACCCTTGGTGATGTTCACAGTAAATGCTCTTGTCCTGATAAAGCAAATCCTTGTAAACACATTGGTGCGATATACTATCAGTTAGGCGATCGCTTCAGTGAAGACCCCTTTGTACTATTTCAATTACGCGGACGTTCCAAAGAGCAAATTATCAGCGATTTGCGTAAATTACGTAGTGCCAAGATTGAACCCAATACTACAGAAACGCCTGATGTTCAACAGTCAATTACTAATAACAAATACTCAGTAAAAATTGACTCTTTCTGGCAATACAATGAGCCACTAGAGTCATCCTTGGTAGTGATTGTACCGTCTAGCAGCGAGACGATATTAGATGTATTGGGAGCGATTCCCCTAGCAAAGGAAGAGGAAAACGCAGTAAATTCAACTTCGAGTGATGTGGTAATGAAATATTTGAATACCGTTTACAGAGATGTAAGCCAGAAGGCTGTTTTAGCAGCGATGAATGTAGGAGGAAGTTGAGACTAATTCATAATTATGAATTAAATTGACTGGAATATTCTCGCCTTAAAACTTTATCCCTTTATTAGTAGAGTATTTACCAATTCTGGATTCTGACTCCTGACTCCTGATTTATTGTCCAAACTCAAGCCTAGCCTGTTCTACCAAATCAGCAGTCACAACATCTTGGCCTGCTTCACGAGCCAGCTGTTCAATTCTGGCTTTAGCTTGAGAGCGGACAAAAAAGGGAATATTTTGTAACTTTTCCTTAGCTTCGGATGTCCATCGCAAAGCATCAATAAAATTGGAATCATTCATAGATTAGTTACCTTGGCAAGTCGCTCACTTTAATTAATAGATTACTAATTTTCCTATAAAAAAAGCCCTTGCTTTTATGCAAGAGCCTTTAAATTAATAGTCAGTGATGAAATAAACTTTACAACCTAATCTAGGTCGTCCATAAACATCACTGGCTCAGTATCACGGTTAATTCCTTTCTCAAAACCACCAGCAGCAGCCCGTGCGCGACCAGCATGCCACAAGTGACCAACTAGGAAGAAGAATCCTAGTACGAAGTGAGAAGTTGCCAACCAAGCGCGAGGAGATACGTAGTTGAAAGAGTTAATTTCGGTAGCCACACCACCTACGGAGTTCAAAGAACCCAGAGGAGCGTGGGTCATGTATTCAGCGGCGCGACGAGCTTGCCAAGGCTGAATATCATTCTTGATTTTTTCGAGGTCAAGACCATTGGGTCCACGTAGAGGCTCCAACCAGGGGCCGCGGAAATCCCAGAAACGCATGGTTTCACCACCGAAGATGATTTCACCAGTTGGAGAGCGCATCAGGTATTTACCTAGACCAGTGGGGCCTTGGGCAGAACCGACGTTAGCACCCAAACGTTGGTCACGAATCAAGAAGGTCAAAGCCTGAGCTTGAGAAGCTTCTGGACCGGTAGGACCGTAGAATTCGCTGGGGTAAACGGTGTTGTTAAACCAAACATAGATGGAAGCAATGAAGCCCATCAACGACAGAGCGCCCAAGCTGTAGGAGAGGTAAGCCTCACCTGACCAGATGGATGCACGACGCGACCAAGCAAAAGGCTTGGTAAGAATGTGGAAAATACCACCAGAAATTAAGATAAAGGCAATCCAGATGTGACCACCGACCACATCTTCTAAGTTATCGACGCTAATAATCCAGCCTTCGCCGCCAAAGGGAGACTTGATTACATAACCGAAGATAACTGCTGGGTTCAATGTCGGATTGGTAATAATCCGAACATCACCACCGCCTGGTGCCCAGGTGTCATACAAACCACCAAAAAACATTGCCTTTAACACTAAAAGCAATGCACCGCATCCCAAAATAATTAGATGGAATCCGATGATGTTGGTCATCTTATTCTTGTCTTTCCAGTCGTAACCAAAGAAAGAAGAATATTCTTCTAAGGTTTCTGGGCCACGAACGGCATGATAGATACCGCCAAAGCCAAGGACGGCTGAGGAAATTAGGTGGAGTACACCAACAACAAAGTATGGGAAGGTATCGATAACTTCACCACCAGCACCAACACCCCAGCCCTGACTAGCGAGGTGAGGTAACAAGATCAAGCCCTGTTCATACATGGGCTTTTCAGGAATGAAGTGAGCGACTTCAAACAAAGTCATCGCTCCAGCCCAGAATACGATCAAACCAGCGTGGGCAACGTGAGCACCCAGTAGTTTGCCAGATAGATTGATTAAACGTGCGTTACCAGACCACCAGGCAAAGCCAGTGGATTCTTGGTCGCGTCCAGTACCGCCTAATATATTTGGTCTATTAGAGAGCGTTACCACGTGGTAATACCTCCTCAGGGAATACAAATTGTTCGTGGGGTTGATCTTGAGGAGCCATCCAAGCGCGGATACCCTCGTTCAGCAAAATGTTTTTGGTATAGAAGGTTTCAAACTCAGGGTCTTCCGCCGCCCGTAATTCTTGGGAGACGAAATCATAAGCCCGCAGGTTGAGTGCTAAACCGACGATGCCGACGGCGCTCATCCACAAGCCTGTGACTGGCACGAACAACATGAAGAAGTGCAACCAGCGCTTGTTAGAGAAAGCAATACCGAAAATCTGTGACCAGAAACGGTTTGCCGTCACCATTGAGTAGGTTTCTTCTGACTGGGTAGGATTGAAGGCGCGGAAGGTGTTAGCACCATCACCGTCTTCAAACAAGGTGTTTTCTACTGTCGCACCGTGAATGGCGCACAATAAAGCACCACCCAATACACCCGCAACACCCATCATGTGGAAGGGGTTGAGTGTCCAGTTGTGGAACCCTTGCAGGAATAGTAGGAATCGGAAGATAGCAGCTACGCCAAAGCTGGGTGCAAAGAACCAGCTTGATTGTCCCAAGGGGTACATCAGGAATACACTGACGAATACTGCAATGGGAGCGGAGAAGGCGAGAGCGTTGTAAGGACGGATACCTACTAGACGCGCAATTTCAAATTGCCGCAACATGAAGCCAATCAAACCGAAGGCTCCGTGTAGGGCAACGAATGGCCACAAACCACCCAATTGGAACCAACGGGTGAGGTTGCCTTGGGCTTCTGGTCCCCACAATAGCAATAGGGAATGTCCCATGCTATCAGCGGGGGTGGATACTGCCACTGTCAGGAAGTTAGCACCCTCTAGGTAGGAGGAGGCTAATCCGTGGGTGTACCAAGAGGTGACGAAGGTGGTACCTGTCAGCCAACCGCCTAGTGCTAGGAAGGCGCAGGGGAATAATAGTATCCCTGACCAACCTACGAATACGAAGCGATCGCGCTTGAGCCAGTCGTCTAGAACGTCAAACCACCCTCTACTAGGGGCGCGTCCAACTGCGATGGTCATCGGACTAAAATCCTCTTTTTTTACTAAAATTGCAACGTTTCTAAGGCATTACGGAAAGCTAATGTAACCGACTGCCGTGAGGAATTAACGTTTTTTTTGACAATCTCAACTGCTTTTAAGTAACTGAGATTCTGAGAGCTTGCTGACTAGTTAAGTCATTATTTCTCAGGGTTATGACATTACACGTACCATCGGCTAGTAATCTAGCTTCTGGTAACTTAATGATTCTTAACTTATCACACTACTCAGGATTTTTGCCTGATACACAAAAGCAAATTAGGCATGAAACACGAACCTTATAAATAATATGAATATCAGAAATTTTACAATTTGACACAACTTTTCTCAGAAATCTGAAAAAATTTAATATAGATAGACGTAGGTAGGTAACTCATTTCAAGAGGTCAAAAAGAGGCAGGGAGAGGGTAGCAGGGAATAAGGGGGGCTGAAGGACAGGGAGAAAGAATTTTTATCAGCCATTGAGTAAAAAAATAGTACAACATTCCCTAAAAAATTATATCGGTAGCAGGAACATGGAAGGGCGCAGTTGAGTTTTTGTCAACAATGTTTGGTAAAATGCGGATAGTCACTTCGCCGTCACTGTCGTTGATACACCTCTGGAAAACCTATGTGAAACGTTAGACAAGGAGAAGGGAAGTTGGCATATCTTGACTAATACAAATAGCCTAAGTGGTTTGTCCCGTAGTACAAGTAAGCCAGCATTATCCGGGGCAGTAAAATTTGTAAGGTACAAAGTGAAAAATTTATAGTCTACGGCAGGGTTCCCGTGGACTTGAAACATAGCTCTCCGTGCCTCCTAAGCAATAGCCGGATTGGCAGAGGAACCCACCACTCTATGCAAAAGCATTTAGTGTGCGAGTATGTGACAGCGAGTATCTCACGGGCAATGGTAGTTCAATGACGACATCAACAACGATTAACAAAGGCGATCGCCTCCTGCACCAAAATGTTCTCGGTTCTCGTCGGTTCAGTAACTACTGGTGGGCAACTATCGTTACCTTGGGAGCAAGCGGCTTTCTACTGGCTGGAATATCCAGTTATTTAAAAGTTAATTTACTCATAGTTTCCGATCCCACTCAACTGGTATTCGTCCCCCAAGGATTAGTGATGGGGCTATATGGTACTGCTGGCTTGCTATTAGCTACATACCTGTGGTTAATGATTTTATTGGATGTTGGAGGCGGTTACAACGAATTCGATCGGGAAACTGGCGCAATCAAAATCTTCCGTTGGGGGTTTCCTGGTAAAAACCGCCGAATTCAGATTGATAGCCGCATAGAAGATGTCCAATCTGTACTAATAGACGTAAAAGAAGGTCTTAACCCCCGTCGCGCCCTCTATCTACGCATTAAAGGACGGCGAGATATACCATTAACACGGGTTGGACAACCCTTATCTTTAACAGAGTTGGAAACAGAAGGCGCAAAGTTGGCCCGCTTTTTGGGAGTGTCACTAGAAGGATTGTAAGGGATTAGG
>JADEXV010000438.1 GCA_015206945.1 Nostocales cyanobacterium LEGE 12452
ATATTGATGTGTTTGTGTTATTCAATCAGCAAATAATTATAGTAAACAAATGGAGGCTATCCTCAACGCAATAAAGTTTGATAAAAAATAAGACTTATACACTGTACAAATGAATCATCTTGTGCATTAACATAAATACTTCGGTTCAACCTTTCACAAACTATATTTTGTTAATTGCGTAGGCAGCGCAATAAAGGTACTTTAAAACTCTAGCTAGAAGCCTTGAAAAGCAGAGTTGCTATTTTGGCTTCTCTATGAATGTGTAAGTCATAAAAACTTAATCAGTTCCTTGACATCATAATGCTAGTTTGGTTTATTACACACTAAGGTAGTAACTGAATAATGGTTTCAGGAAAAATTCTTATTTCACTTACTAACATAAATAATTAAATAAAGTCTTTGTTTAGACTATTATTGGCTTGAAAAAAACTAAAGATTAGTGTTTTTAGTGCTGTTGTGAATAAATCAGGTAATTACCATTTTATACACAGCCCAAGATGAAAAGAAGGGTATAAATGTGTAATTAACTTAAAACTTATTTAACCAATATCTTGTTCATTTTTTGTCAAGAAAAATATTTATCTTAAATAGGAGTAACACAATGAAAACAGTTGGGATGTATCGCCGAGCTTATCCGAGAGTATCAGAAACTTTTATCGGAGAACAAGCCCATAACTTACAAATATATAAACCATTATTTCTTACTTGTAAGCTATTAGAAGAAATTCCTTTTGACAATATTGCTATTAGTAATGATGATCAATGGAAAATTAAGCAGTTATTTCATATAATTTCTGCTTCACCAAATATGTTTGGCAACGAGGCTGAACTAAAAAACCTAAAATTAATTCACGGACATTTTGGGCCAGATGGTATTTACGCAATGCGATTGGCAGAAAAACTAAATATTCCTTTCATCGTTACATTTTACGGTTTTGATAT
This sequence comes from Nostocales cyanobacterium LEGE 12452, assembly GCA_015206945.1. GTDB lineage: Bacteria > Cyanobacteriota > Cyanobacteriia > Cyanobacteriales > Nostocaceae > Nostoc. The sequence goes on from JADEXV010000438.1 coordinate 943, forward strand.
CACAGTTTCACGCCGTGCTATGTGGCTGTCAGGTAATCCAGCATTCTATCAATTTCTTTTGCATGAAGAAGAATTAAAACAAAAAGCATCTAAATTTATTGCTTTTTCTAGTTTCTTGTATAAAAAGATGATTGAATATGGTTATCCTGAAGATAAAATTATTAAACTAAATAGTGGTATAGATTTAGAAAAATTTGCCCCAGCCAGTGAATCAAAAGGTGAAAGATATATTTTATGTGTAGGCAGACATACTGAAAAAAAAGGAATTGATACCCTATTAAAAGCCTTTGCCCAGATTGCTAGTAAGCATCCAGATGTGTCACTTATCCAAATTGGAAGTGGTACAATGACTGAAAAATTAAAAACTCTAGCAGATAAGCTTGGTATTAGTAACAGAGTCAATTTTATGGGGGCAAAACCTTATGAAGTGATTCAAAAAACTATGAGAAATGCAGAAATATTTTCTCTACCCAGTCAAACAGCAAAGAACGGTGATAGCGAAGGTTTACCGCTTTCAATATTGGAAGCCGCCGCTTCTGGTTTACCAATAGCTTCTACTTGGCATAGCGCTATCCCTGATGCTGTTTTAGATGGAGAAACTGGCTTTTTGGTTGATGAAAAAGACGATCGAACTCTCGCGGAAAAATTAGATATTCTTTTGTCTGACCGGGCTTTAGCTAAAAGTATGGGTAAAAAAGGACGAGAGTTTATTTGCGAAAATTTTGATATTCACAAGCAAACTGCCAAGCTAGAAGCTATTTATGATTTAGTAATTAGTTAGCGACACTCAAGTAAGAATATCTAAATATCTAAAATTAGACTACTGAACCTCAAGCATTTGTAAATACGCAGAAGTTTTCTAATCTCTTGTTTGGAAGCCACTCTCCTTTTTTTAGCCATCCATATAGTTATTTATTCGCGATCGCTAGTTCTGACAGATTATATTAGTAGCAAAACTGACTACGATCGCAGAATAATTCCGCCAAAAAAATCAAGGTAGCAAGCTAAAAATTTATATAAAGCTACTGAAAGATATAAAATTTTCTCAGCATCTACCGGACAGCGCTGTTCCGGGTTAGGATGATGACTAGCAATGCTTTGATTTAGCTATCGATATTGAATTGTTGAAATTTTATGGACCATAGTCCACAAGATGGCAGTATCAACCTCCTCTGAGCTGTGGTGAGGAAGTCTCCCAGCGCGGGGGAGACTTAGGAGATATATATCATGCTCACACAAGATATTCGTGATTTGTTGACTGATACTACCGATTTAAATCAGTTGAAATGGGATTTAAATCGCTTGCAACCTGTGGATGTGGGAGAATACATTACACAATTGCCCGAACAACAACGGGCGATCGCATTTCGTTTACTCAATAAAGCTCAGGCAATTGATGTATTTGAATATCTGCCGACAGAGGTGCAAGAAGAACTAATTAATTCTCTGCATGATGTTCAGGTAGTGCAACTTGTAGAAGCCATGAGTCCCGACGAACGGGCAGAATTATTTGATGAACTACCCGCTGGGGTAATCAAACGGCTGTTACAGGAACTGAGTCCAGAACAAAGGCAAGCAACAGCAACAATTCTCGGCTATCCAGAAGGCACTGCTGGGCGGGTGATGACAACCGAATATGTGCGATTGCGGCAAGGATTGACTGTAGGCGAAGCCTTGAGCAAAATCCGCCGTCAGGATGAAGATAAGGAGTCTATTTACTACGCTTACGTCACAGATGATAACCGGACACTGGTAAGAGTAGTTTCACTACGCCAATTGCTGTTTACCTTTCCCGATGTTTTCATCAAAGATATTGCTAGCGATCGCGTCATTAAGGTGAGAACTGAAACTCCTCAAGAAGAAGTGGCGCGAATTATGCAGCGCTACGACTTAATCGCTATCCCCGTTGTCGATCGAGAAGACCGATTGGTGGGCATTGTCACCATTGATGATGTCATGGATATTTTGGAAGAGGAAGCCACAGAAGATATCCAAAAACTGGGGGGTGTGAGTGGTGATGAAGCAGCTTTATCCTCTCCCTTACTCACCATTCGCAATCGCTTACCTTGGCTGTTGGGCATCATGGCAATGTATATTGGTGCAGCCAGTGCGATCGCGCCTTTTCAATCTGTAATTGCGGCAGTGCCAGTTCTAGCAGTAATCATGCCGATTTTCTCTAACACTGGTGGTACTGTCGGTATTCAATCATTAACGGTAACAATTCGTGGTTTGGGAGTGGGAGAAGTAA
>JADEXV010000072.1 GCA_015206945.1 Nostocales cyanobacterium LEGE 12452
TATCCATAAGGCTTTTGGGTGTGGGGTGTGGCTGAGTGGGTGTAGTGAGGAAGAAGTTAATTAATGTCAGTACAAGTTTTCTACTTTTCTTAATTTTTTCCTACACCCGACACCCTACCCCCGACACCCTTTCCTGGCAAAGGTTTCATCTTTTCTTAGTGCCATTCATACATGATTGCATATCGACTCCAATCATAAAAGCAAAAGCCCTGCCTCGAAAGCATCTAGGTGGGGCTTGATATTAGAATTGATATTGGCAATACCAGATAATGGTGTAAGAGGCAAATGACAGGCGTTGGCTGTAATGCTCTATTTGTCGTCATCAAGAAAAAGATTATATGCAAGCTTTCCATATAATAAATAGTGATACCGCAAGGCGATCTATGGGGCAATTAATCAGAGCTATTTGTCAGCGTTCCAGATTCAGTTATCTTGAAGTTATCTGTAGGGCAGTATTTTGAGGTTGTCGGTGGAGCGTAGTTTCCCGCCGCAAGCAGACGCTCGTGAACTCGCTACCGCTACGCTATCGCCCTGGTTCTAGAAGAGGAAAAATGCCAATGCCAGAAAAATCAGAACTGTTCGCGCCAGTTAGACTAGGTTCGCTTGACCTTCCCAACCGCATCATCATGTCTCCGATGTCCCGTCTCCGGGCAACTACTGAATGTGTACCTACCCCCCTAATGGTCGAATACTACACTCAGCGAGCTTCGGCGGGACTTATTATTACGGAAGGGACGCATCCAAGTCCAATGGGGCGAGGTTACACAACCTGTCCTGGGTTGCACAACGAGGAGCAGGTTGCAGGCTGGCGAAAAGTTACAGATGCAGTTCATGCTGCTGGAGGTCGGATATTTGTGCAACTGATGCACGCTGGACGGGTGTCGCACTCCTCCCTATTACCTAACCATGCCCGACCGATTGCACCTTCGGCTGTCCCGGTGGTGTCCGAAGAAGTTCACATTTGGGATGGCAAAGTCCCTTTCGAGATACCCCGTCCGTTAGAGTTGAACGAAATACCCGAAATAGTAGAGGAGTACCGCAGAGCGGCAGAACTCTCTATTGAAGCAGGTTTTGATGGTGTGGAACTTCATGCAGCAACTGGATATCTACCCAACCAGTTCCAAGTCAGCAGCTCCAACAAACGCACGGATGCCTATGGTGGTACATTGGAGAATCGAACTCGCTTCACGCTCGAAGTAGTCAATGCTCTCTGTAGCGTCCGGGGAGCGGAGCGGATTGGGGTCAAGATTGCCCCCGGCTTCACAGTCAACGACACATTTGATGACGATCCTGCCGAAACTTACACCTATGTTGCAAAAGCACTCAGTCCATTGGGTTTGGCATACTTGCACGTGGGGTATGACCGAGGTTACGCCAGAGGAACTGCACCGAAGTTTAACCCGATTGATCTCCTACGTCCCGTTTACCAAGGAACACTGATAGCTGTGGGTGGGTTCGATCAACAACGAGGTGATGAAGCAATTACAAGCGGGCGGGCTGATGCCATCGTTTTCGGGCGACTGTTCATCTCTAACCCTGACTTAGTGGATCGGCTACAGCTCAATGCTCCCCTGAACGAAAGTGACGTGAGGGCGTTCTATGGTGGTAGTGAACATGGCTACACAGACTATCAAACCCTGTCGTAACTCCATTGAGTGGCATAACAGCGCTCATGCGAGTTGTGTTGCAAGAACTTTTTAATGTTCAACAGTGTCTATGTCGGTGATAATTTCCAAGTCGCCGTTGAAGACTTCGCATTATGATGCCTACGGCGTTAAACTACGCAATTGTTCAAAATACTTAAAGCTACCGCCTCCGCAACCTTAATACCATCCATACCCGCCGAAAGGATTCCCCCGGCGTATCCCGCACCTTCACCAGCGGGATAAAGCCCGACTGTATTTAAACTTTGATAATCCTCTTTGCGTTTAATCCGAATCGGTGATGATGTGCGGGTTTCCACCCCAGTCAACACGGCATCATCCATCGCAAATCCTTTAATTTGTTTGTCAAAAGCGGGAAGTGCTTCACGAATGGCTGCGATCGCATAATCTGGTAAACTCTGACTCAAATCGCCCAAATGTACCCCAGGTGTATAAGACGGCTTAACTGTCCCGAATCCTGTAGAGGGGCGATGGTTGAGAAAGTCTCCCACCAACTGCCCTGGCGCTTCATAAGTTCCACCGCCCAATTCAAATGCTCGTTCTTCCAAGCGCCGTTGGAAGTCAATTCCCGCCAAGGCATTTCCCGGATAATCTTCGGGGGTGATGCCTACAACGATCGCACTATTGGCATTGCGCTCATTACGAGAGTATTGGCTCATCCCATTGGTGACAAGTCGCCCCGGTTCTGATGCGGCTGCAACCACCAAGCCCCCCGGACACATACAAAAACTATAGACAGAACGACCATTTTGGCAGTGGTGAACCAGTTTGTAATCGGCAGCACCTAAAAGCTTATGACCAGCTTGAGCGCCAAAACGACATTTATCGATGAGAGTCTGGGGATGTTCTACCCGAAAGCCGATGGAAAATGGTTTCGGCTCTATGTAAACTCCACGTTTAAATAGCATTTGGAAGGTATCACGGGCACTATGACCGACTGCGAGAACTACATGATCGCTAGCGATATATTCCCCGTTGGCGAGGGTGACTCCCCGCACCTGTCCATTTTCGATGTTGATATCTTCCACTCGGCTTTGAAAGCGAATTTCACCGCCGAGGGATTCAATTTTGGCACGCATACTTTGGACGATTCCCACCAGTTTAAAAGTGCCGATGTGCGGTTTGTTGATATAGAGAATTTCCGGTGAGGCTCCCGCATTGACGAGTTCGGTTAGAACCTTGCGTCCATAATGCTGAGGATCTTTGACTTGACTGTAGAGTTTACCATCAGAGAATGTACCCGCCCCACCTTCGCCAAACTGGGCATTAGATTCGGGGTTGAAATCTGATTTTTTCTTCCAAAAGCCAAAAGTATCAGCAGTGCGATCGCGAACTTGTTTGCCACGTTCTAAAATGATGGGACGGAACCCCATTTGCGCCAGCATCAAACCTGCAAACAATCCACAAGGCCCAGTACCAATCACGATGGGGCGAATCGCTAAATTGCTTGGTGCTTGTGCTACTGGGCGATAACTCATGTCTGGCGTGACCATTACATGAGGATCTTTTTTCAGGCGCTTGAGTAGATGAGTTTCCTGAGTCGTTTCTACATCCAGAATATAAACAAGGGTAATCTCTCCTTTCTTACGGGCATCGTAGCTACGCTTGAAGATGGAATAGCTGATCAAATCTTCGTCCGTGATTTGCAGCTTTTTGAGGATGGCAGTCTTGATCTCATCTTCAGGATGATCGAGCGGGAGCTTTACTTCTGTTAGGCGTAACATAGCGAGGAGAAATGCATACTATCTTTCAAAATATTAACAAGAGAGGCAGGAAGCAGGAGGCAGGACGAATACTGGCTTCTGCCGAAACCTTACATAAACACTGACTTTTCACGTCATGGAAAACCTAACCCCTCTCCAGACACAGTTGCAACGGATAATAATACGTAGCAACAATTACCTCAGAGAACCAAGAAAAGTTGAGTTGAAATCAATACCTGTTAACGTGTAGTTCCAGTGTATTGAGCAACTTGGGTAAGTCCTTTTGAGAAACCTGACGTGTACCCGTCTCGACTGCATCAACCCAGGAAACGCTTTTCTCCATCGTTGTCGCGAAAAATGCTCTAGACCAGCCTTTTGCTTTTCTCGCTTCTCTAATGACATTACCTGATAGAGGCTGGATATTGTTTGCACTTAGCTGATTCGAGTCCACGGTCAAGCGTTCCTGTACTTCTGCTGGTAAATGAAAACGCCATCTAGAATTGAGTATTTGATTCCAGTAACCTATAGGTCTTTTAGCAGTTTTGCTGCTTGTTAACCAAGCTGGGCCTGTTTCCAGTTCTGCTTGCCATCCGGCTTCTTTGACAACTTTCAAATCAGTTTCCAAATCATCAGCCATTTGCCGCCTAAGCTGTCTGTCTTGCTCTGCTGTTGACACTTTTTCTTTGCCGTAAGCAATCTCCATCAGAGTCTTGCCCATTACACAATCCTGGAATTCCGGTTTGATTTGGAAAGTTAACCAAACTAGCATTCTAGCGGCGCCAGCATTTTGTTTACCAATACTAAATAGTTTCTGTACGGTTTTCTTGGTAATAATTCCAGTTTGGTCGTGGTATTTAGATTTGTTGAGGAAGTATTTTGTCCATACTCCAGCTTGACCTATCACCTTTAAACTCACTAGCTTGTTATTGCCAGTTTTATCTGTTTCAAAATCTCGGATTATGCTGATGTCCCAAATCTTTAAATCAGCAATAGTAAAAGCTCCAGCTTTCTCCTGTTTCGGCCATGCAATACAAGCTAGCACTTGAGCAGGTTGCCGTAACAAGTGGTACAAAATACTCAATTTTTCATGCTTGCATAAGTCCCTACGTTTCACAAGCCCTGTGTATTCAAGTAGTTGCTTGTCATCAATTACAAAATTGCCTGACCAAGGCTTATCTAGGCTAGCTACTAAGGCGCAGTAAATCAGGTGAATAGCACACGCCCTTGGATCAAATTCGTTTATAACAACTAAAGCTGCCTCTTCTGCCAGAGTTTCTGGTTGTGGAGTTTCGGGATTGTCTGTTACATAGTAAAAAATTTTTCCTTTTCCAGTTTCAGCTTCCTTTTCGTAACTAAAAGTATTATTTACTTGATTCCATGACAGCTTCATTTTTTGAGATAAGACTTCAGCAACTCCATACAAAACTAGCGACAATGCAGCAACATTAGTCTTACCATCAGGAAATAAAGAAGCTTTTTTGAATTGCCGAGGTTTTGCTGAATCCTGGTAATTTAATTCTAAGTTTTGCTCAGATTGGTTAACTCTGTCTTGAAGAATAATTTGCTTTGATAATTCAGTAGTTGGGTCTTCTAGATATTCTTCATCAAGAGCAACATTAGTTTCCTTTTGATTTGGATTACGGGAAATAGTAATTCCCATTAACTGGTGAAATAGATGCAGAAGTTTACTATATAATATTTTTGCTAACTGTTTCATTTTTCTACTACCAATCTGCTGCTCAGGTAGGTAATTTACAATGATGAATAAAACCTGCGTTTTTTTTAATTTACCTTGCCAGAATATAACTCTCGGCCGCTTTTAGTCGCTTTAAACAACCACTAACAATGCAAGCAAGAGATTTTTCACTAGGTGATACCAATCTAATCAAAAGTGGTCAAGTAAAAATCAATTTTTTTACTTGACCATAATTCTCAGTGATGAGTTCAAGCTTTCACTAATTGTAATTACGAATTGCAGCTTTGCTGCTTGAGGTTACTAGCGGTACTGTTGGTCAGCTGGATCTCCATAGGGGTCTTCGCTAGCTGGGCGGACGTTACCATACTGCCTGTAATCCGCCGGATCGCCATAGGGGTCTTGGCTAGCTGGGCGGACGTTACCATACTGCCCGTAATCCGCCGGATCGCCGTAGGGGTCTTGGCTAGCTGGGCGGACATTACCATACTGCCCGTAATTTCCTTGGTTGCCTCTTTGCATCAACTTTTTCATAGCTAGGGCGGCGATACCAGCCATCGCTCCCTTCGCTAATGGATTGCTCATAATGTTACCACCTTGACCACCCATAAAGCTCCCCGCAGCACCACTCATAATTTGACTGAGTATATCTGGTTGTTGCTGGTGAACCCGGCCTGTCGTTTGAGCAAGATAATTTGGGTCTTGAAAGCGATCGTCTATACCATCTTGGTTTAGGTCGGGAAAATTCAAGTTTGAAGAGCGTGTCTGCTGTTGAAGAGAGCGACCAAACTGCACTCGCTCTTGTGGTGACATCCGACTAAAGGCTTCTTGTGCAGATTCCTGATAAAGGTCTGGAGGTAACTGTCTAGATACTTGCTGATAACGGTTTAAAACTTCTTCATCTGAGTATCCCTCATGAGGTAAACCTTGCTCATAGCGGTTGACAAAATTGCGGTAGTCATTTTCTGGAACCTCACCGCCACCGAAGATTTTTTCTAATATATTCATTTGTGTGTGACTCCTAAATTGTGATTTAACTAAACTAACTATCAACGGTAAAGTAATTACTTTTAATATATTAATTCTTCTATTTTTTCAACAGCATCTATCAAAGGTTACTCTTACCTTGATAAAATTATAACTATTAGTATATAAAACTTAGATTGAAACTTTGAAAGTATTCTGAGACTCAAAACCCTGTTGTAAAAAAAATAGAGGTCAAAATATTTTCAACAATTAAATAGGATTTATATATACTCGGATCAAAGTTTAAAAAAGACTTTTTTGATAAAGTATAATAATGTTTTATATTATACTTACAAATATTATTAACTTTAAATCCGGAAAAAGTTTCTATTAAAAAATAGAATGACGGTTAAACGCCATCTATTTATAATCTGTACAAAAATTAATTTGTCGGAACAGTACCTGCACCCAAATCCCTTAAGTCTCGTCCTGTGGGTCTGTTGTTATATCCTTGAAAGTCCCGGTATTGTTGTGCTTCCTCCTCTGGAACACGAATGCCCTCTTGTGGCGGTGTTACCCAGACAGGGCGATTTTGAGCATCTCGATAGTAAACACGCCCATTCTTAGAAAGGTAGTATTTCCCCTGCGCTCCTGCTCCTTGGGCATTCTTCCGTTGATTGTAGAGGTAGTAAAGTCCAGCAGCTCCTGCCAAGATTGCCACTTTTTGCCCTGTACTTAATCCCCTCCTAGCTTGGGGTTGATTTACGGGGGCGCGATTATTTAAATTTCTCCCAACAGTATCGTCAATTGGAGGTTGCGTAGCATTTTGGGAACCTCCACCGCAGCTAGAAAGCAGCGGGACTGTTAGCAATGTTGAAAGAAATACTGTTGTTGTCAGCGAAGCTAATTTATTTGTCTTGATCATACGTTTCCTTTTCCGGCTAATTTAGCTGATGTGGTATAAGATAGGACTTACGCAAAGGTGCTAAAAAGCTTAATTTATCGAACCGCCATCTCTACGAGAGGCTTCCGCCAACGCGTAGCGTCTCGTTAGAGAAGAACGCCAAGAATCTACAGTTAGTTTTATAGAATGGTCAAGCAAAACTCAGCTTTTTACTTGACCAAAACTTCAGATACACTGTATCCGCCACGATACTTTAGTTAGCTTAAAGTCTGTGATTCTTCTCTGCCTAGAATTTGTTTTTTAAGCAAGCGAATATCTACTGCTAATTCTTGCCGAGTGGAATCTTTGAGCAAATAGCGGAAAGTAAACCAAATTGTGTAACCAAGTCCAATTAATTGGAGAAATGGAGAAACTAGGGGAATATCATTTATGGCGTTGAGTACCGCTAGAAAAATCCTTAGTGCCGTAACTGTTATCACAAGCAACGCAAAGCTGATAATCAGCGACTTGTATTCTTGGTAAAAACTACCTATGTACTCAGGTATTTTTGCCAAAAATATAGAAATCTGTCTACCAATTTTCTGCCATTGTTCTTCATTTTCCGAGGCGGGTGGCAACATTGCCAGGTTTCCAGACTCTGAACCTTTAAGTTCTTTTATCTGGTTTGGGGAGGCAGTATCGGCATACTGCTCTTGCTGTAATTCGGTATTCATAATTATCTCCTGATTTTCTGCAATGAGAGCAGTTTTAAAGTTTACACTTTGTTATTATCGATTTTGGCAAGGCTTGCTTTGGAACTAGATTTCTTACTCCTTAGCGGCACAACTAAATATTTATTTACAAATTTATTAGAACTTAATAATATTTAGACATTTTTAGATTTCCTTCTCATCAATCTTTTGGCATAGATTTTATCTTCTAGAAGAGTGATAGAGCAGGTATTACAACTTAGGCAAATAAACTTTTAACAATGTGAGGATATTTGATTTAAGTGTAAGGTGTTAATAAGCATATCAAAGTAGCTAGGTTTGATGGTATGTATTGATTTAGCTAAGTTTAGTTTTGAGATTTACTGCTAGAAGGTAGTCACATAGATGCTAGAAACTAGTCACAGCATTTACAAGAATTAGTTTAAATGAATTTTATAAATAGTAATACATTAATACTAAAAAACTGTTTTATATCATACTTGTGGGTTATGAAACTATATTTATTTACTTCGATTGATTAAATATCAAGATAATTTAAGTCAATCCTCGGAGAGAAGATGTATATAAACTAAATTGTGTAATTTATAAAAAGACACAGCAAGATTTTAAGAAATAAAATAAGTTTGGACGAGGTGGTTAAATTGAAAATAATTCAAAAGTTCCGTCGGGTTTTAACAGCTTTAGTCTTGGTATTAGTACTAACAACGACTGCCGCCTGTAGTGGTACTGTTCAAGCTAAACAACCAACTCAATTACCGTCTGGAATCAGTGATAGTGCCGACTATGCCTTGTTGTCACGCGGTAACAGTGTACAGGGTCAAGATTTTGGAAACTGGGTTGTCAGCACAGCCAAGGGAATTGTCCAAGATGCTTATGTACGTGACAACAATAAGTTAGGTGTCGTGATTACGCCTAAAGTTCGTCCGACCGAAGTGCGACCATTAGCAAAATCCTTACTCCAAGGTTTTCACAAAAATTTCCCCAATCAAGACTTAAAAGTTTTGATGTATGCACCAGACAAAAAACTGATTTTGACGGCTCAGTATGATGTGCAATCTCAGCAAGTTGAGTATAAATAAGGACTCTTTTTTTTGAGAAGACCTGAGTTAATTCAGTTGATTGCAAGTATAAAAAGGAGACATTTAAAATGAGCAGCAGTGACAAGTATAAACGCGAAATTCTCAACGAGTTGGCTCACGGTAATACAGAGTCTTTAGATGATGTTTCATCTGACCAAACTCAGGAATACGAAAATTTTGACGATTTTGCCCAGCGTTCATCTCACGATCAACGTCGGCAATTGTTTAGTCAATCTTTCAACCATAACAGCATTCCACCAAGCCAGTTGGAGCCAGAACTCCAAAAAGCGATCGCTCAGATTAAGCCTAATGAACGGGATGATGTTGCACGAGCATTTTTCAAACACTTAAAGCAAAGAGGTCTAGACGAGCGCCATATGGAGCGAGATTTGGGGCTTTCTACCCACAATCCTAACCGCATCAGTGCAGATGACCTCACCAAGCTGGCATCTTTCACATATCATAGCCATCCTGACATCTTCCAAGAGGTGATGGCTGAACAACCAGGGATTCTGAAGTTTCTCAGTAATCCAATGGTTGGAGCAGCTTTAGGAGCGATCGCTTCTAAATGGTTTGGTCGTCATAAGTAAGCATTTCCAAACTTGATACACATAGTCCCAATACTACTTGGGGTTTGCATTTTGAACCCAAAGTTTGGTTTTGGGAAAAGGTTAAAGGGTAAGGGTTAAGGGTTTTTAATTTGCCTTTTCCCCTTCCCCTTTCCCCCTTAACCGACAAGTTGTGAGCCACTATTTTTTATTCCAACCATCCTGGCTCATTCACACAAGACTAACAGCCGCCTCTAACATTCGTATTGTCCCAAGTTCAGCATTTATTTCTACTTCTACACCGATTGGTAAGGTAAATTTATCTTTAATATGACCAATCATTGAACCATACCAAGCAGGAATACCTAAAGGAAGTATGTGTTGTTGCAATACTTGCATTAATGTAAATGACGGTTCATCCCCAAGACTACATTTAGTGCATTGCCCAAAGATAAAGCCAGCAATTTGATTAAGTATCCCAGCAGTTTTTAATTGCGTCAGCATCCTATCTATACGATAAACATCCTCGCCAACTTCTTCCACAAACAGGATGCTTTTGTTCCAAGAAGGTAGGTAAGGTGAACCTACCATTGCTGATAAGACTGATAAGTTTCCACCCACAAGTTTACCTCTCGCCTTTCCCGGTGCTATTATCTCCATCCGCACTTCGCTAGGGTTGAGATTTTGCATAGTTACCGCTTCAGCATTAAATAGGATGCGCTTGAAGTAATCGACTGTAAATTGATTCCAGGTAGACGTAGCAACTGGCCCATGAAAAGTAATCATCTGACTACGGGCATTAATTGCTAACAACAGCGTTGTAATATCGCTGTAACCGATGATAATTTTCGGATGGGAGCGGATTAGCGAGTAGTTGAGTAGGGGTAAAATGCGATTACAACCCCAACCACCACGCATAGGGATAATTGCTTTGATGCTGCGATCGCTAAACATCAAGTTTACATCCTGGGCGCGATCGCTGTCTTTACCCGCTAAATAGCCGTAACGGTCTAAAATATGCTTTCCTAACTTGACTTTTAACCCTAACTGTGAAATTGCTTTCCGCGCTGCTTCAATGTCTTTAGCGTCAACGATACCCGCAGGGGCGATTAACCCTACGGTATCACTAAGTTGCAGGCGGGGCGGCTTGCGGATGGTGTTTAGAGATGGCTTACCTTGGGCGGTAAGTGTTGGTATTTGAGTGGCTAAGGCAGCCAGCCCACAGGTTGTAAGAAATTCCCGACGTTTGATAGTCATAATTATTCAGTTGGGGATTAGGATTCTAAAAAGTTAGATCCCCGACAACTTTTACGAAGTCGGGGATCTGGATACCGCGAATTTTCCCAAATTAAATAGGATTGCGATATGTAAAGTTAAACCTTTTGTACCATATCTGAAATCACAAATCCATTATTAACGAACTTAGCATCAGTAGCAAGTGGATCAACAATGACAGGCAAAAGATGATCGGATAATTGCATCGCCTGTAAACAACTATTAATACTAGAAGCTGCTGAATTATATACTGAAATGTTTTCTTCAAGAACATTCAACAATCGGCGATTATTTGCAATTTTCTCTTCAGCTTCTTGTTCTAATATTTTCTCTAAATAAGCACGTGCCTGTGGGTATTGTTGCAAAATTTCATCTGCTTGCTGATCTGCCATTGGCAATAACTGACTTTTCAGTGTTTGATTGATAGTTTGACGGAAAGATTTACGAATAGTTTGGGAAACTTTTGGTTCAAAATCTAATTTCAGTAATTGCCTAATGGCTGGTTCTGCTTCCACGATACTTTCAGCGTCGTAACCTTGAGAAGTTTGTGATAAAGTTTGGCGAAATTGATATATAGAAAAAGTGCCTTCATCGTAAAATCTAGGACTTTCTCGCACAAAGCGATCGCACTCTACACTAGCTGCACTTACTAATGCTTGAGTAACTACTTTTTCTAAATTTTTTATCTCTTGTTCAATGCCACCATCATGATCTAATAAACGATACAGTTGGCGATAATATTCTGACTTGCGAATCTTTTCAATCAACCGCTGGAAATAATTTGCAACTAATTGCTGAGAAGATTCAACCAAAATATCTTCTAATTGATTTGCTAAATAATAAAATGCCTCTACTAAAATAGCAATCAAAGGTGCGGTAGCGTTGCGAGGATGGCTAATGGTTGCACGTCGATAAGCATAAGCTACCGAAAAAGTATCTAGCAATTCATCTAAACGGCGAATCATTCGTGATTGTAATTGCTTAAAATCTGCTTCAAAAGCATCACATGAAGTATTAATTACATGGTTAACTTCTTCTGTGATATGCTCACTAAAATCTCTCCCAATTTGCTGTAGTTGCTGATTTAGGTGTTGTAACTCTTGCGCCTTCATTGTCTCAATTTCTTGGGGTTGACTATCTAAATCGCGTTGGACACTCTGATAATATTTTTTCAGTTTAATACAAACATCTTCTAAATCATCAGCAAGATTTTTAAATAATTGGGGACGCTTTTCTTCGGTAAGATAACGAGTAATAGCTGTGCGAAATTCTTCAGTACCACTATCTTTAATTAGCTGTTCTATTAGTTCATTTCCCCAATCTCCCAGAATCCGCACATAATTTTGATTTGGGGTTTCATAGCCATTAACAGAAACACGGAATTTACTGGAAGATAGCTTTCTTGAATTTACACAGTAGTTGTTAAAGGCATAGACAAATTGTGGAGTTTCTTCTTTACCATCTAAACCTTTAATACTTTCTCCAAAAACAGAATCTAAACCAAATCTATCTTGTGGGCTTGTCTGTTTAATCTGACTGCCATAAAATCCTAATAATCCACTGGTTTTATAAACCTTCCTGGAATTGGCAAATTGCCCACTAATTAAATCGTCTAATCGTTGCCGTAGCTGAGTATTATACCAAGTTTCATCGATCCGGTTGAAGACATAGAAAACGCGATCGCGTACTCCCCCATTCTCCCGCATTAATTCCAAAAGTTCTGTTTCTTCTTTTGTCATGTCACCCGCCGAAGCAGGTTTTAGCACGCACACCACCGCCGAAGTATCAGGATGTTGAATTTTAGCATAAGTTAGTTGGGCATCTTTCTCTACTGGCGCATCTATCCCCGGCGTGTCAATAATTACATTGCCATCTTGTAGCAAAGGATGATTGCAGTAATATTCTATTCGCTTCAACACTGCACTATTACTACCACGACGGGCATATCCAGCCGCTTCCTTGAGATTGGAAAAGTTAAATTGCTCCATTGAATATGTAGCATTCATCACCGTGTTGATGCGATCGCGGTTTGCCATATATCCCTCTAGCAACAACATTAACGCCTTCGCCTGTTTTGCACGTTCTGATTGACTCTCACCACCCTCCTGCTGAATAATCGCTTCAGAACCTTGACGTAGTAGGTTAATTACCTCAGCTTGGTTAATATTAGTGACTGTCTGAAATCCTAGTTGCTGACACAAAGAAACTGCTTGTTCGCGAATCTCTGCTTCACTTAAAAATGTCAAAACAACACGTTCTTTATCTAGTTCTGCATACTCGATTTTGCATTCTGTACCTGTAGCGTGTCCTTCTGCACTGTAGAGTAATTCCCTTTCTAATAGTGCATTAATTAGCATTGATTTCCCAGCACTAAATGCACCGGCAAATACAATTTCAAACTTGGGAGAAATCGCTTTACTTAAAGAAGTTCGTACAGGTGTAATATCTTGGGAACGTAGCGTTGGTTCTTGTTGTAATAGTTGTAATATAGATTCAACCTGCTCTTTCAAATTTTTGCATTGAAGCGGCATATCTGACATATTCAGCATCCTGACAATATTTATGTATATCTTAGTAATATTTATTATCTTGATGGTTCAGTAAAATTGCTGGGAATTTCACTGTGCTTTAGTTGCCGGATAATCTATACGCCCCTACTTAGAACACGGAACTTCAAGCATAAAACCTTAAAGCCCACTTGCTGACTAACAACAAATAAACACAGGAGAAAATTATGGCTAATTCATCATTCAACCTGCTTAACCTCTCTTATTTAAATGGCACTAATGGCTTTATAATTAACGGCATTGCAGTAGATGAAATTTCAGGCATCTCAGTCAGCAATGCGGGGGACATTAACGGTGATGGCATTGACGACCTGATTATTGGGGCAAAGAATGCCTCCCCTAACGGCAACTGTGTTGCTGGGCAAAGCTATGTGGTGTTTGGGGGAACGAATCTGGGCAGTGGCGGCAGTCTCAACCTCTCTGATTTGAATGGCACTAATGGCTTTTTGATTAACGGCATTGCACTCACTGACAGCTCAGGCAACTCACTCAGCAATGCAGGGGATATTAACAACGATGGCATTGACGACCTGATTATTGGGGCAAACAATGCCTCCCGCAACGGCAAAGATTTTGCTGGGCAAAGCTATGTGGTGTTTGGGGGAACGAATCTGGTCAGTGGCGGCAGTCTCAATCTCTCTGATTTGAATGGCACTAATGGCTTTTTGATTAACGGCATTGCAGAAGGTGACCGTTTAGGCAACTCAGTCAGCAATGCTGGGGACATCAACGGTGATGGCATTGACGACCTGATTATTGGCGCACCATATGCTGACCCCAACGGCATCATAGATTCTGGACAAAGCTATGTGGTGTTTGGGGGGACGAATCTGGGCAGTAGCGGCACCCTCAACCTCTCTTCTTTGGATGGCACTAATGGCTTTTTCATTAACGGTGTTGTTAAAGATCGTCAATCAGGCATCTCAGTCAGCAATGCTGGGGATATCAACGGTGATGGCATTGACGACCTAATTATTGGGGCACGAAATGCCTTCCCCAATAGCTATGTGGTGTTTGGGGGGACGAAGCTGGGCAGTAGCGGCACCCTCAACCTCTCTGACCTAAATGGCATTAATGGCTTTTTGATTAACGGCATTGCAGCAGATGACTTTTCAGGCATCTCAGTCAGCAATGCGGGGGACATCAACAACGATGGCATTGACGACTTAATTATTGGGGCACCATCTGCCTTTGGCAACGGCAACTATCGTGCTGGGCAAAGCTATGTGGTGTTTGGAGGGACGAATATTGCCAGTAGCAACATCTCTTTTAACCTGACTGGAACTCCCTATGCAGATACCTTATTTAGCGCACCTAGTAGCAACATCATTGATGGGTTAATTGGTGACGATACCCTAACAGGTAACGGTGGTCAAGATAAATTTATTATTCGCTTTCGCGATGGCAATGATACCATCACCGATTTTGGTGGCATTGGTAAAGGCACAACCCCAACGTCAGCAGTGATTGCCAATGCTGACACCTTGCAATTTACGGGTAGTGGTTTAACTGCCCAAAATCTGCAATTAATTCAAAATGGTAACAACTTAAAAGTCAGCTTTGAAAATGTACCTAATACCATCACTCTGCAAAACTTTCAGTTAGAAAACTTGGATAATCTCAAAGCTTTTGGCAATATCCTATTTGATGGGCAAACCAACATCGCCGACAGCTTTGATGTCTTCGATGCTAACTCTACTCAAACTACGCTATTCAACAAGAACACAGTGACTTTCCTCAATGAACTCAACAATAACATCACGGGTTTTGACAACTCTGCTGATGTGATTAATGGTCAGGGGGGTGACGACATCATCGACGGCAAGAGTGGCAATGACATGCTCAGAGGTGGTGCAGATAATGATACCCTTGTTGGTGGTGCAGGCAATGATACCCTTGTTGGTAATGCGGGTGCCAACTCTTCCTTCAACTTCTCTGATTTGAATGGCACGAATGGCTTTATAATTAACGGCATTGCAGAACGTGACCGTTTAGGCAACTCACTCAGCAATGCGGGGGACATTAACAACGATGGCATTGACGACCTGATTATTGGGGCAAATGGTGCCGACCCTAATGGCAACTCTGGTGCTGGGCAAAGCTATGTAGTGTTTGGGGGGACGAATCTGGGCAGTGGCGGCACCCTCAACCTCTCTGATTTGAATGGCACTAATGGCTTTATAATTAGTCCCATTGCAGCAAATGACAACTCAGGCTACTCAGTCAGCAATGCGGGGGACATTAACGGTGATGGTATTGACGACCTGATTATTGGGGCAAATGGTGCCGACCCCAACGGCATTGATAATGCTGGGCAAAGCTATGTAGTTTTTGGGGGAAATAATCTGGGCAGTGGTGGCACCCTCAACCTCTCTGATTTGAATGGCACTAATGGCTTTATAATTAACGGCATTGCAGCAGATGACTCTTCAGGCTCTTCACTCACCAATGCGGGGGACATCAACAACGATGGCGTTGACGACCTGATTATTGGGGCACCATCTGCCGACCGCAACGGCAAATATAATCCTGGGCAAAGCTATGTAGTGTTTGGGGGAACAAATCTGGGCAGTGGCGGTACCTTCAACCTCTCTGATTTGGATGGCACTAATGGCTTTTTGATTAACGGCATTGCAGGAGGTGACAACTTAGGCTCTTCACTCAGCAACGCGGGGGACATCAACAACGATGGCATTGACGATCTGATTATTGGGGTACCAGAAAATGGCTACCCCGAGGGTAGCTCTGGTCCTGGGAAAAGCTATGTAGTGTTTGGGGGGACGAATCTGGGCAGTGGGGGCACCTTCAACCTCTCTTCTTTAGATGGCACTAATGGCTTTTTAATTAACGGCTTTTCTGATATTGTCGGATTAGGTTACTCAGTCAGCAATGCAGGAGACATCAACAATGATGGCATTGACGACTTGATTATTGGCGCAGAAGGTGGTGTGGATGAGGATGCTGCAAAAAGTTATGTGGTGTTCGGGGCAGCGAATCTGGGTAGTGGAGGCACCTTCAACCTCTCTGATTTGGATGGCACTAATGGCTTTTTAATTAAGGCTAATATTCAGTACCCATACTACTCACTCAGCACGGGGGACACCAACAACGATGGCATCGACGACCTGATTATTGGGGCAAAGAATGCCGGCAACTTTGGTGCTGGGCAAAGCTATGTAGTGTTTGGGGGAACGAATCTGGGCAGTAGCGGCACTTTTAACCTGTCTGACCTGAATGGCACTAATGGCTTTATTTTCTCTTCAGGCAACTCACTCAGCAATGCGGCGGATATTAACGGTGATGGTATTGATGACGTGATTATTGGGGCATATAGTGCCTCCCCCAACGGCAAAGATTCTGCTGGGCAAAGCTATGTGGTGTTTGGGGGAACGAATATAAACAGTGAAGATGCCTTTAACCCGACGGTAACTCCTGGTAATCTAACCCTGACGGCCAACAGCCGTCAAGATAAATTTGTGTTTCGCCCTGGCGATGGCAATGATACCATTACCGATTTTAGTGGCATTGGTAAAGGCACAAAGCCGACGGCAGCAGCGATCGCCTCTTTGGACACCTTACAATTTATAGGTTCAGGTTTAACTGTCCAAAATCTGCAATTAACTCAAAATGCTAACAACTTAGAAGTTACCTTTGAAAATGTTGCTAATACCAAAGTCATTCTGCAAAACTTCAAATTAGAAAGCCTCGATAATCTGACTGCTTCTGGAGCAAGACCTGCGATTGGCAATATAGAGTTTGATGGGCAAACCAACATCGCCGACAGCTTTGATGTCTTCGATGACAACTCCACTCAAACTAGCCTGTTTAACAAAAACACAGTCACATTCCTCAATGACCTGAATAACAGCATCACAGGTTTTGAAAACTCCAACGATGTGATTAATGCTCAAGGGGGTAATGACATTATCTATGGCTTGAGTGGCAATGATCTATTACGAGGTGGTGCTGGTAATGATACTCTCGTCGGCGGTGCTGGCAATGATACTCTCGTCGGCGGTGCTGGCGCTGACTCTTTCCTTTACAACACCGATGCGGTTTTTGGTCTGACTGGTGTTAGTGTAGATGCGATGTCTACGACGGGCTACGCCTACGCTGACTTCAACAGTTCCGAGGGTGATAAGATTGTTTTAGATAAAATTACCTTTAGTGCGATCGCTTCAACTGCTGGAACAGGTTTTAGTAACAAGAGTGATTTTCAAATCATTTCTAATAGGGGAACCAGCACAGCAAAAATTATCTACGACTCTGTGACTGGACAGTTATTTTACAATCAAAATGGCAGTGCGGTTGGTTTTGGTAGTGGCGGTCTATTTGCAACTCTTGCTGGTGCGCCAACTCTGAGCGCATCAGATTTTGTTGTGCAAGTTTAGATGCTATTTCCAGGTAAATATACCATGCCGTAGGGGCACAGCAATACTCATTGCAACTTAGCGTGAAAGCCAGCCTAAAACTAGCTTTTAGCTTAAGTTGACACCAATGAGCAATCTGTACTTTACGGCAACTGAATTCTGACTCCTGAGTTCTGAATTCTTGTTAGTAAATCGCATAGATGATATTTTTATCTCTTTTGAGGCACTAATACAGGCAGTTTACGTCCATCGGCTGCAAATTTAGCGTGTTGTCCAACAGTCAAAACATTAAACTGATTAGATATAATTTCTAAACTTTTGTTCACTATTGCCAGCTTTTTGTAGGTTGGGACACTCATACCAGGAAAGAAGGAGAGTTCTGGCACATCTTCTTGACTTACAAAGTCTGTAGGATGGAGTAGCAAAGAAGGCTGGACGCGTGTAACTTTACACAGCCAAAGGGCAATTCGCAGGTACAGTAACGCCACTTCCGAAGAAAATGTACTCAGAAACATTATGTAACTGAAGTGAATTGGCACTTTAAAGATTGGCATGGTAGTAACGGGAATCTCAGTCAGCTTATCCTTCTCTAGTTGCCACTTGTAAGGTTTTAGAGGCTGCAAACCCTCTTTAAAACCACCAAACAGAGCTTCCCGCTTTTTACGTTCTTCCTTGCTCAATTTACAAGTTATTAAATAATATGCTCGTGCTATAGGCCCCAAAAATGTCGGGAAAGTCGAAGCATCATATTCGTATCCCCGTCGTGCTAAGACTTTCAATACTGCTGGAGAAAAACTGTATCCTGGTCCCCGAAAGCCGATAGGATGTTGATGAGTGACGCGCTTAATATGTTCTTCGGCGAGTGCCACCTCTTCTTCAATTTCATTCTCTGAATACAGATGTAGCCAAGGATCGTGATAGAATGAATGGTTGCCAATTTCGTGACCGGCGCTAGCGATCGCTTGTATTGCTTTGGTATTCTTTTCTAACGCTGCATCTTGACCGACAATGAATACTGTGATTGTCAAATCCCATTGCTTGAGAATATCTAAGAAACGAGGCACTGCGATATCCAGGTAAGAAGGATAAGTCTCCCAACCTGGAGCGCCCTGATTTTTTAAATAAGACCAAATATTATCCAAATCTAAGGAAAGACTGGCTATTGGTTTGTTTCGTTTTTGCTTTGTTTTCATTATGAGTTAAATTATTTGGGCAATTTTAAGCGTTAATTATAGTTTAAGGCTTGGACTTTATTGGTCAAGTTCCATAGTTCGAGCAGGGCTGAGTTTAAGGGAAGCCTCAAGCTAGAATATTTGCGGCTTCTAATTTTCAAAATAAAGAGTTACTTTAAGAGCAGCATTTCGTAAGCATAGCCCGTCATATCATGTCTGCTTGATTACTTATTAAACTCAATTTCTATCATTATTTCCAATCAAAAGCAATTACCCAAAAAATTTCCTCCACATCCTAGATATTAATTTGTCGCCTTTGGGTCAAACACATTGCAATTCCTTTTCCGTAGTAAGCTGCCTCATTAATAAAAATCGGCCAAACAGTAGATGCTCCCTCATAAATAATTGTTTTATCGTCAAAAGTTATAAAAATTGGATCTCCTGGGTTCAAGGCTTGATAATCCTTATCCTGAAGGTCTGGATGAATCATTCCAAAGATTGTACCATCCGGTTTTTTTGGGTAGTCTACAACTGATAAATGGTCATAGAGAATCAAGGTTTCGTTATTTGATGGAATTTTACCCTGGTTAAACTGTTCTAGATAGTCCAGAAGGGTGCGAACAAGTTCCTCAGTTTGTTGGAACAGCGTTGCTTTTAAAAGTCCTTGGGCAATTGGGCCAACCTCAAATGCAAAGCCTAATTCGCACAGAGAATTTACAAAGGGGTTTTCTGCAATTGATTTAAAAGAGCAGCGATAAATCCTAACTAAAGGATTAATCTGGCTCAGATAAGCAGCTAATTTCAAGTTTAAGGGATGACTATTATCAAGAATAATTGTCAGACCCATATTAGCTGTACTGCTGTGCAAGTCTAAGATGAAATCGGCTTGTTTATCCCCATTTGATACTAGGGTATCCTGAATTAATTTAGCTTGCAAATCTTCGTAACTATTCAAAGTCGGATCTTGTAAATCTTGCTTGAGAAAACAGCGATTTAAATCTTTCTCTACATATCGTCTTCCGGCGGCAAAAGCATGAGGATTTGCTAACAGAGTAACTGTCTCAAAATTCGATCTAGTAATTAAATCGGGAAACTGGGCAAATTTCTGGATTAGGTAGGCTCCTGTAAACTCATTGCCATGAGTTCCACCGACAATTGCAACTCGATTAATCTGGTTCATGAAGCATTCACTCTGCCGATGCGATCGCGATCGTGTGGTTGATTAAGATAAGACATATCTGGCCCATTGGGAATAATTCCGCCAGGATTGAGTGGAAACAGGTTTCCGTAGTAGTCCCGTTTCACAGTTTCTACGTCGCAAGTGTCAGCCACACCTGGAAGCTGATACAAATCGCGCAGATAAGCTCCGAGATTTTGATAGTCTCGAATTCGCTGCTTATTGCATTTAAACAGCCCATAGTAGGCACTATCAAAGCGAAATAATGTTGTGAATAAACGGACATCTGCAAGTGTCAGATGTTCACCGCAGAGATAGCGATTAGTCTGCAATGCAAGTTCAATCTCATCGAGAGTTGCGAACAGTTCATTACAGGCTTGATTGTATGCTTCTTGAGTCTGGGCGAAGCCGCAACGATACACACCGTTATTTACTGCGTGATAAATCTTTTCATTCCACCAGTCAATTTTCTCTTTAAGTTCTTCTGGGTAAAGATTTAGCGTCGGATTGTTGGCGAACTCGTTAAACTCAGAGTTCAGCATGACGATAATCTCTGAACTCTCATTATTGACGATGGTTTTTGTTTGGTTATCCCATAATATTGGCACCGTAGAGCGTCCACTGTAGCCAGGTTCTGCCTTCTGATAAAATTCAGCCAGTGTGCGACAACCTTCTTCTTCTTCGTTAAATATCCAACCGCCTTCAACGGGAGAAGGAGAAACTATACAAACTGATATTACCGCGTCGAGTTTTTTAAGCGATCGCACAACTAAAGTTCGATGCGCCCAAGGACAGCCCAGCCCAACATAGAGTTTGTAGCGCCCCGTTGCTGGTGGGTGTGGATTCCCTTCTTCTGTACCGATGAACTTGCGAAACTGACTATTAGGACGAATGTATGCTCCCGACTGATTGCGAGGAGCAAGATTTGACATCATTATCTGCCACATAGTCGTCCAAACAAACTTTCCTACCCAGATAATCAGCTTGGGAGGAAGCGACTTACCTTTCTTCTTGGGGAGCTTTTTCTCGTCATCCATTGGAGTTGAGTTAGTCATAAATTGGTACTACAGCACCACGGATAAACATCTATATTCAGGGTAGACTAAGCAAAGACAAAATGAACCAGTAATATATCTCTTTGAGGAGATAAAAGGTTCAATAATTATGATTCAAGCTAAAGTCTTCGTCACTCGTCGCCTACCCATCGAATTAGAGCAACTGCGATCGCTCGCCACTGTAGAAGTTTGGCCAGAACGCCAACCCCCTCCATACGAAATTTTACTAGAAAAAGTTAAGGAAATAGATGGATTGCTATGTCTGCTGACTGACCAAATCGATCGCCAACTCATAGAAACCGGGAAACTCAAAGTCATCAGTCAAATGGCGGTGGGTTACGATAACATTGATATTGCCGCCGCTACGGCACGAAAAATTCCTGTCGGTAATACTCCTGGGGTGTTAACCGATGCTACCGCAGATTTTGCCTGGGCGTTACTAATGGCAGCTGCACGGCGCGTAGTGGAGGCAGATCGGTTTACTCGTGCAGGTTTGTGGCAGACTTGGGAACCAGATTTGTTATTGGGGCCAAATGTTACGGGCGCTACCTTGGGGATTGTTGGTTTTGGGCGGATTGGTCAAGCGATCGCTCGTCGTGCCAAAGGGTTTGAAATGCAGATTTTATATACAAGTAGGCAACGATGCAGCCCAGAATTAGAACAATCTTTAGGTGTGGAGTTTGCTACGTTAGAACACTTATTACAAGAGTCAGATTTTGTGACTCTGCACACACCATCGGCTGATGATACTTACCATTTAATTAGCGATCGCCAATTTGAATTGATGAAGCGATCAGCTATTTTGATTAACACGGCGCGAGGAACTATTGTAGATCCAGATTCTCTGTATCGCGCCCTTGCCAGTGGTCAAATAGCGGCTGCGGCTGTAGATGTTACCGAACCAGAACCGATTCCCAGCGATAGCCTGTTATTAACCTTAGAAAATCTAATTATTGCACCTCATATCGGCAGTGCCAGCCGTCAAACGCGCTCAAAAATGGCAACAATGGCGATCGCTAACTTAATTGCCGGATTGAGGGGCGATCGTTTGGCTAATTGTGTCAATCCTGAAATTTATAATTCATAATTCACGCCTGATGTGAATTATATGCCTACCTACTCAATCTAAAAATCTTGCTTTTAAAAAGGCTGATATCGCACTGAAAAATTAAAGCCATTCTCTTGCAGCGAACTACCGCGATCGCTTGTGCCCGTTAATGGTATACCATAGTCTGCACGCAATACCAAGCCGTTAAAAGGTTGCCAGTTCAAGCCCAACCCTAAGCTAGCAATGGTTTGCAGGTCGGCATTAATACCACGATTATTCCAAGCTGTACCGATGTCAAAAAATGGGATTAGCTGTAATGTTTCCACATTTGAAGCCAGGGGAATCCGAACTTCCACACCTCCGACTACCCCATTGTCAGCCACAATTTGATTTTGATCGTAACCGCGCACTGTATCAACTCCGCCAATGCTAATTTTTTCCAACGAAAGTAAGGAATCAGGAGTAAGTTGAGTGTTAACTTTGGCTAGCATCAAGATGCGAGGAGATAGGCGTTGTACCCATTGAAATTGTCCCACCCAAGAGAAAAAGCGCCCATCAGTACCACTATCGTTAACGGTTGCGTCAATTGCATCAATCCCAAAACTAAATTGCGATCGCGCTGCTAAAACACTGTTAGCATTACGTTGTAACCAATCTTGAGAAAAACGGATTACCGTAACTCTTGATTCCCCATCTTCGGGCCCTTCGGTAAAGGAGAAGGGGATATCATTCAGGATGTAAGTTTGACTGCGCCGTAAATCGAATGCTAAACCCAAAGCAAATTCTCTGTTTGGCGTGTGGATTAGCGGTTGACGGACATTAAAAGAAAGGGTTTCGGCTGCGCTGCGGATCTTTAAATCACGAAATTCGCTTTCAATAATGCGGCTAGCGCTGTTGCTGTAGCGGACACCAATGGTTCCATCTAAGGCGTTAAAGGGAATAGAATAATTGATATTGTAAATGTCTAAACCTTCGCTACCAGCATATTCAGCACTAAATTTATCCCCAAATCCTAATAAATTATCGTGAGCAAGAAAAACACTCCCTTGTTCTGAGCCGACGCTAGTTGATTGGTTATTTGCAAAGGTAACTCCAAGGTGGAATGGCGGTGATTCGGTAATAGTCACCTGTAAAATATTATTTCCGGGAGTGCTACCTGCCGTTAACTCGGCATTAACTCGTTGAATCACCGGGTCAAGTTGTAATAATTGTAGTGCTTGTTCGAGACTTTTTTGATTTAAAGGCTTACCTGTAAGGCGTTTAATCCGGGAACGCACATACCCAGGCTGCAATCTTTGTAACCCTAAAATGGTAATTCCTTCGAGTTCGCCTTCGACCACTTGAATTTGCACGACACCGCTAGCGACATTTTGATTGTTGGAAATAAATGCACCACTGGTGATATAGCCATTATCAACATAGAGTTTAGTGATTTGCGATCGCAGTTGTAATAACTGCTCAAATGTGATGTTTTTATTTTCTAAAGGCTGTTTTAATTTAATGATTTCATCTTTTAAAACAGAATAGCCTGTGACTTGAATTTCTTTGACAAAAAAACTTTCACCGCTAGGAAAGATGTTGTCAGGTAGATTTTCCTGTGGGGGTGATGGGAGTATGGGAACAGTTGGTGTCGTTGGTGTAGGCGGAAGAGTTGGTGTTGGTGATGGTTGGGGTAGAGTTTCTTCAACTTTCCCCGGTGTATCGGGGGGAATTGTGACTCCTGGTGGGGGTGTCGATTGTGCAAATACTGCAAGTGGAGTGATGCTGATGCAGGTAAGTAATATGAAAAAAAGCTTTGTAAACCGAAAGTATGAACTCATTGTTTATTTATGATTTGAAAGGGTGATCATTTGCCATTGGTAAGGTTTTTAGATATATTTACGCTTCGTAACATACTTCTTTTTATTGCCACCAACTGACTTAGCGATCGCATTAATAATTAGATATTTATCAAGTATTATTACTTAATTAAAATACCATGATGCGTTGCTTGATGATTGCACCTTTATGCAATCATCAAGATCAAATTTGGTCATTCTAATATTTAGAATTTATGTATTGATAAATAAGACAATAAATGCATTAACAAAAAAATATGTGATAGCGCAAGCGCTTATTTGTCAGTTCACTAATCACTAGGGAACTTGAAAGGCAAATAATTTGCGCCATCTTTATTTAGGATTGAGATATCATCTCTTCCACATCTACAGGCGAGCATTGTCGTCGATCATCGCAAGTAAAAGCCGTAAATGAACCATCATCCTCAATAGCAAACAAAAAATTATCAGCAGCATAAGTAGGGTGTCTTGTGGAAGTTCCAGCATAGACAGGGTTATATCCCAAAAAAACTAATCCACGAGGAGAAGACTTAAGTCTAATTTTTTGGTCTACAACCTGCCTTTTATTAGAACTAAAATATCTAGTTCTCATCACTCCCGAATATCCGTTCATCACCAGCACGCTTGTATGGACAACTCCATCAACGCTATATTTTAGCTGCCAGCTTCCGTAAATCGGAGAATTTGCATCTACCAGTTGCGCGATCGTATACGATGAAGATTGAGAAACATCTGGTGTTTGTAGTAAGGCATTTCTCGCATCTGCTGACTTAATACCAAACAATCCAATTCCAGCTACTAAAATTGCAATGGAAGTAGTTTGTTTGAAATTCGGTAATGCCAAAGATGATGCTAAAACTGTGTTACAGAATAGTTTAGAAAACATAATCAACCTCTCAATCTGAGTTAAAAAAATAACGCTAATTTCATCAGTAACGGTTGATATATTGATGATTTTTGTCTTTTTCGATTCATTAACCGTTTCTTTAATACTCAGATTAAGGGATATGACTAGGTAATTCATTCACCATTTATGCATATATAGTTGCATGATTTGGATGGTGCGATCGCATGATTGTGCGCCCCATTTTGCAGAAAAGTGCATATATAAATTTTCCAATATGTGCAATCTTGCTGTTTAACAACTTCGACTCAAGATTAATTGCCCATTGGGTAATCGATACAATCCAGTTGGTTCAATAATTGGGTCGCCTTTTTTCCAGGGACGTGGTATTAGTTCCACACTACGCACATCACCAGTTGTGTAGGCTGAAGTTAAGACATCTCCCGGAGTATAGCGTAAAGCACCAGAACCTGTGATGGTAAAAGAGTTTTCTTGTCGTTTAGTGCCGCGTGAAATGCAACTATTAGCAATGAGTGCGTTGGTATCGATGACGTTTGGTAATAATCCGGTGAAGCTGTTTTGAATAGAACTGTTATCGGGTGTATTAATATTTGTTACACCGGAAACACCTAATTCCGAACTGGCAGTAATATCACTCTTCTGGGTTAGTTTTTTCCGTGACTCGATACCGAAGATACCTTGCGAGTTGATTTGAATGTTTCCACCAGTTCCGGTAAAGGCGTTAGCGCTGATATCGCTGTTTTCTTCGGGGACAGCAATGATAAATTTCGAGTTGATATTGATGTCACCGCCATCACCACCTAATTCTTCTGTACCTGCGCTGGTAGAAATTTCAGCGCCACGACGGAGTAAGAGTAAGTCGCTGTTGGCGTTGATATTACCACCGTTACCGGATGCAGATTCAGCGTTGATTTTGCCTTTGTTGTCTAAGGTAATTTCAGGTGAGTTAATTTCGATGTCGCCTGTGATTCCTGAACCTGTGGAACTGACAAATAAGCCACTGTTAGCACCGATATTTACTACATTGTCAGGAAAATTAGTACTTCTGCCATTATAATTAGAGTCACTACCGCTAATTATTAGCTTCTCATCAGCGTTGACAGTAATTTTACCTGCACGTCCATTGCTTGAGGTAGTGGTGATGAGTTGTCCGCCGTTCAGTGCTTCAAATACATTTGCATTTACCGTAATATCGCCACCCTTTTGATTATTTCTAGTGCGTGCATCCACTAAAGCACTGTCTGATACGCGAAAGATATTAGTGTTTGCGTTAATATCGCCACCTTTGCCTGTGGAAGTAGAATCAGTAAATGTAAATAAAGCACTAGATAATCCTGTCTCCTGACTAGTTCCAGAAACAGTTATCGCATCTTTTGCATTAATGCGAATATCCCCTGCATTCCCCTGTCCAAAAGTTGAGGCATTAAGTAGAGCGCCATCACTTAGAGAGAAGTCACCAGAATCAATGGTAATGTTACCCCCATTCCCAACCGTTCCTGTATTCACCAAGCTGAAAATCGCACTAGGAAAACCGTTTTTCTGCCCAACAATATCAACAGCACCTGTTACTAAAACATTGACATTTCCCGCATCCCCCTGTCCTGCTGGTTGAGTAGCAGATGCTCCACGAGTAGCAGTTAGCAGTTGACCGCCATCAGTGAGTGACAGTGTTGTGGCATTGATGTCGATATTACCTCCTTTACCTACGCCTCCTGCTTCTACGGTGCTTAAAATGTAAGCGTTACCTGTAAGGGAAATAGCATCTTTTGTACGTACCGTTACATTCCCCGCATTCCCCTGTCCAAAAGTTGAGGCAACAAGTTGAGCGCCATCTTGTAATGAGAACGAGCCAGAATCGATAGTAATGTTACCTCCATTCCCAACAGTGCCCGTTTCCATATTGCTGCGAATCCCACTGGGAAAACCGTTTTTCTCCCCAGCAATATCAACAGCACCTGTTACTTTAACATTGACATCGCCTGCATCCCCTCTTCCTGCTGGCTGGGTAGCAGATGCAGCACGAGTAGCAGTTAGCAGTTGAGCACTATCAGTAAGTGACAGGGTGGCTGCATTGATATCGATATTGCCACCCTTACCTACACCTCCTGCTTGCACAGTGCTGAAAATGTAAGCGTTACCTGCAAGGTCAACAGCATTTTTTGCACCCACTGTCACATTCCCTGCATTCCCTTGTCCAAAAGTTGAGGCAGAAAGTTCAGCGCCGTCACTTAGAAAGAATGAACCAGAATCGATGGTAATGTTACCGCCATTCCCAACTCCTCCGGTGAGCAAAGTACTGCGGATATAACTGTTTTCCCCCGCAACTTCTACTTTTCCTGTCGTATTGAGAGTAATATTTCCTGCCTGACTCTTAGGTGAATCTAAACCTTCTCCACTAGTACTAGCAACCAGTCGAGCGCCATCAGTTAGGAAGAACGAGCCACTGGAAATGTTGATATTTCCCCCATTTCCTTTTGCTCCTGTTCCCACATTGGTGAAAATTGCACTGGGAAAATTGTTTTTCTCCCCAGCAATATCAACAGCACCTGTTACTAAAACATTGACATTGCCTGCATTCCCTCTTCCTGCTGGCTGGGTAGCAGATGCGGCACGAGTAGCAGTTAGCAGTTGAGCACTATCAGTGAGTGACAGGGTTGCTGCATTGATATCGATATTGCCACCCTTACCTACACCTCCTGCTTCCACTGTGCTAAGGATGTCACCATTTGCAAGGGAAACAGCATTTTTTGCACCCACTGTCACATTCCCTGCATTCCCCTGTCCCAAAGTTGAGGCAGCAAGTTGAGCGCCATCACTTAGAGAGAATGAACCAGCATCGATAGTGATGTTACCACCATTGCCTTTTGAATCTTCACGCACAAGATTGCGAATCCTACTCCCGGAGTCAGCAACTTTGATTTCTCCGGTAGCATTAAGGGTAATATCCCCCGCAGTAGCCTCTGGTTTCCCCAAACCTTCAGCGATACCAGCATTCAGCTGACTCCCTCCCAAAATATTTATGTTGCGGGCATTAATCGCAATATCACCGCCACCAGCAGCTTCTACATACACAAACGCTTTATTGGTAAGTGATACATCTGCACGAGTCACATTCTCAGGAAATTTCAAGCTGAGATTATCCCCATTAAAAAGAAGATTGATATTTCCAGGTGCCGCTAACCCCCCTAATTCAACTCTCCCACCATAAGCATTTAACTCGCCGCCATCCATGCTGACATTACCGCCCACTAGCAGCAAACTTTTCCCATCAGCTACTCGCAAACCATATATATTAAACCCTGCTGGGTCTGTTCCGGCTCGTGCAATTGAGTTATTTTGAATTCCTGCACCTTGATTAATCTGATTAAAGAACAACGCTGAAGGATTTACCGTCAACAATGGTGGTGCTTGAGGATTGGTGGCACTGAAAATACCCTGATTGCCAAACTGCACTCCATTGGCTGTTGTCCCGACAAAGCTCCCCTGCACATCTAACTGTGCATTCTCCCCAAATAAAATCCCCGAAGGATTAATCAAAAATAAATTTGCTGCACCATCAACTCCCAACGTCCCGAAAATATTCGATGCATTCCCACCTGTTACCCGTGTCAATATATTTTCTATTCCAGTGGGGTTGGCAAAATACACACGTTGCCCTTCTTTGATATTAAACTCGCTGAAACTATGAAAAAGATTGCTGCGGCGTGTTGCACCACCATTAATTTTGTCGCCCAGTGCGCCATTAATTATCTGATTTTGATTGAGTTGAGAAGCTTCTGCACCGAGTGTGTTATCGGGTGTGATTTGTGCTTTCGCTGGCGATGCTTGGCTGAATGCAATCGATATTAGGCATAAAAAAAGAATATTTTTAATACTGTCTTTTACCCGATGATCTGCTTGATTCATAAATAATTTACTTTGGAAAAATTAAAATAAAACTTACAATTGGGTAAACGACTGGGTAATACATTCACCTTTCATGCAAATATAGTTGCATAATTTTGTCTGGTGCGATCGCATAATTATGCGTGCGATTTTGCAGAAAACTGCACACTTTCCCAAAGCTCAGTTTTCGATGCCTATTTCTGGTAATTTAAAAATAAAAATCACATACACATAAATATTCCCTTTATCAATTAGCTGGGAATAACTGGCGATCGCCAAATAGCCTGTATAAAAATAACTTATTAAAATGGCTAAATTAAAGATGAAATCCCCAAAGAAATATCTCAAATTCTTACTTTTTAAGCCTTTGCAACTACCGTTCGCGCTTTGCGTAAGGTTAATTTATTTCTTCACCCAGCAACACCAAAAACTAAACCGTCATCAATTTCTCAAAGTATTATTTTTGGCAACCCTCGTAATCTGTTTATTGTTTGGACAAGTCGTATCTGCACAAACTCAAAATGCTAGCTTACTGGTTGAACAAGGAATTAAAGACTATGATGCCGGAAATTTACCCAATGCGGTAATACACTGGCAAGAAGCATTAAATCAGTATAAAAATAATCCAGCATCTACGGCGGTCGTAAATGAAAATTTGGCGCGTGTCTACCAACAACTAGGACAAAACAAAGAAGCTATTGAGTCCTTGTCAGCAGCAATTCGTGACTATGGGGCTGTGGGAAACATCGAGCAAGTCGGACGAATGCAGTCAGAACTTGCCCAAGTTTACAGCAATTTGGGACAACCTCGCAAAGCGATCGCACTTTTGTGTGGTCAACTAGTAGATAAGCCGAAAAGCTACCAAAATCAACCAAGTCAGGAAATAAAATGCACTCCCGAAAGTGCCCAACAAATCGCCACCAAATACAACGACAAACGCGGCCAAGTTGCGGCTTTGGGTATTCTCGGTGAAGCATATCGCTTAATCGGAAGTTATGACCAAGCAATTCAGTCTTTAGACACAGCACAACAAGTTAGTCCAGAATCTAAATTTTTGGTGTTTAATAGTTTGGGCAATGCTTACAAAAGTCGCGGTCAATTACGAGAGTTACAAGCGGATTCTGCAAATAAGGCTGGTATTTTTAGTAAAGAAAATGAATTTACTAAAAAGTCACAAGAAGACTACAACAGAGCTTATCAATATTTTCACGATAGTATAAAATTCGCCCGCAATGAAAAACAACCTTTAGCAGAGATGCGGGGATTATTAAATTTAATTCAGTTAGGTTCCCAGACAAATCACAGGAAATTTATTAATGATCGGGAGTTTAACACAACAATTAAAGATGCTTTAAAAGTTCTCGAAGAGTTGCCCGATTCCGCCACAAAAGTCTATGGGGAAATTGATTTAGCATACTTGCAGCACGATGCTAAAGGAACTTCACCCTTTACCTACTGTCCAACTGGGCTGGTTTTATCTGGTGACAACGAAGCATTAAATTTGCTGGAAAACTCAGTATTAACAAGTAAAAAATTACAAGATAATCGGCTAATTTCATTTTCTAATGGTGCTTTGGGTCATTTCTGGGAATGTAGCCCAGATAACGAAAAAGCATTAAAGAATGAAAAAGCATTAAAATATACCCAAGCTGCTATCATCGCAGCAGACAGCAAGTTGAGTGCAAAAGATAGCTTGTATTTGTGGGAGTGGCAAGCCGGACGCATTTTAGATAAACAGAATCGACAAGAAGAAGCGATCGCATCTTATCAGCGAGCATTTGATACTTTAGAAGATATCCGCCAGGATATTTTGACTGCCGAACGAGATGTACAGTTTGACTTCCGCGATGTTGTTCGCCCACTATACCGGACATTGGCACAGTCGCGCCTCGATTTGCTAGGAGTTGGGGCAATTGCAGACGAAGGACGTGCGAAGGAACTATCGAAAGTAGTTAACACCATCGATGCGTTGAAACTCGCAGAATTACAGAATTATTTTGGCAATGATTGCATTTTAAGTGGGTTGAATCCCAAACAGGTGGGCGAACTCCTCGAAGATAATAGTGTAGCGTTTAAGAATACTGGCTTTTTGAGTTCAATAATTTTAGATGGCAAAACCGGGATATTATTGCAGTTACCCAATCAGGCAACTAAATTTAAGTGGATTGAAGACCCCAATCAACAAGGTGAGAAAATAGTTAGTAGCGGCACCCTACAGAAAAAAATTGCCGAGTTTCGCACCGGACTAGTTAAAAGAGAAGAAATTAACTACGATCCAACAATTGCATCACAGCTTTATGATTGGATAATTCGCCCCTTTGCAGAGGATATCAAACCGGAGAAAGTCAAAACTCTGGTATTTATTCAAGATGGCTTTTTGCGTAGCGTTCCGATGGCGGCACTTTATGACAGCCAACAAAAAAAATATTTAGTTGAAACCTACGCGGTTGCGACAACTCCCAGTTTACGACTTACCACACCTAAACTACGCGATCGCAGTACGCAAAAGGCGTTAATTTTGGGTTTGACAAAAGAAGCCACCATCGACGGCAAGACTTTTGAACAGCTTTTTGCGGTTCCCGATGAAGTCAATGCAGTTCAAAGTATTTTCCCCGATCATACCCCTCTGATTGACGATAATTTTCTCCCCGAAAGTTTTCAAGACAAACTTGATAAAACCACATATCCCATTGTTCACATTGCTAGTCACGCTCAATTTGGGATCATTCCTGAAGATACCTTCATTGTCACAGGGAAAAACCAAAAACTTACCATTAGCCAATTAGAAAACTCACTCCGAAACCTCAACAGTAAATCAGATAATGTCGAACTACTCACACTCACTGCCTGTGAAACCGCAGTTGGTGATGACCGTGCCACACTAGGATTAGCTGGAGTTGCATTACAAGTTGGGGTTAAAACTGCGATCGCATCTTTGTGGAGTGTTACCGATCAATCGACATCGGAACTAGTCAAAACATTTTACACCAATTATCGCAACACTGACATGAGTATTGCCGAGGCTTTGCAAAAGGCTCAAATCAGAATGATTCATGCTAAGAAATTACCGCCATCCGAAGGTGTCAATATTATGTACGATCATCCTGCATATTGGGCACCAATGGTTGCGATCGGTAATTGGCTTTGAAAAAGATCCCCAGTACCGCAAGGTGGAAGTCAGTAAGAAGGGTGTGGGGGGTAGGGTGTTGGGTGTAGGGAAGACGGCAAAGG
>JADEXV010000073.1 GCA_015206945.1 Nostocales cyanobacterium LEGE 12452
AACAACAACAGCTTGAGTGCGATCGCGCACTTCTAATTTCTGCAAAATCGCATGAACATGAACCCTTACAGTCCCAGGTGTGATGTAGAGTGCTAGAGCAATTTCTTGATTAGTTTTTCCAGTTGCCAGCAGTGATAAAATTTCTTGTTCGCGTTGGGTTAGGGGGTTGGAAAGTTTTGAGATATTTTCTGAGTTAGGTTCGCCAAGATCGGATGCAAAAGTAGAACGAATTTCTTTGGTTGCAGTTTCATCCCACCAGGATGCCCCAGCAGCGACAGAACGAAGTGCCAGCAATAATTTTTCTGCTGCCACTCCTTTGAGACAGTAGCCTTGAGCGCCTGCTTCAATTAATCGGGCAATTAGAGACTTTTGGGAATGGGAAGTCAAAACTAAAACTGGTAACTGAGGATTTTGCTGCTTAATTTGGCGACAGGCCTCTATTCCGCCAATTCCTGGCAATCCTACATCTAGTAGCACTACATCGAAAGATTTTTGGTTAATTAACTCAATAGCTGTTTCTCCATCTTCGGCCTCAGCAATAATCTCTAAGCCAGTTTCTTGTTGCAATCGCACCTGCAAACCTAAACGAAAAAGTTCATCATCTTCTACTAGGAGAATTTTGATTGGGGTAGATGGCATCTCACACACTAACAGAAGATTGAGACGGGTAAACGGGAAGCTTGAAAGCGAACATCGCCCCAAAAGGTACTCTGTTCTCTGCCCAAATTATACCGCCGTGGGCTGCAATTATTTGCCGAGATAGATAAAGCCCTAATCCAGAGCCTTTGGCTTGGCGTTGGCTATGTCCCTGGTAAAATCGTTCAAATAAATGGGAGAATTGTTCAGGTACAATACCTGCACCCGTATCCAAAATTTTCACTACTTGATAAGAAGCTTGCGGTTCTAATACTATTTCCACACGCTCACCGCGCCGAGAATGGTTGATAGCATTAACTATAAGATTGGTAAAAACTCGTTGAAGTTGTAATTCATCACCTTTAACCCATAGCGATCGCCGCCAATCAGAGTCACCATAGTTAACTGAAAGATAAACACGACGGCTAGCTGCTAATTCTGAGAGAGTGCTAGCAGCTTCTTCTGCCAAAATAGTCAAATCTACAGGTGCTAAGTTGAGTTTTAAGCCTTCTGTATCATTACGATAAATATCTAACAAAGTTTCTAGCAGTTGTAGAGAAGTTTGATGACTACGCGTCATTGTGGCTAAAACTTTTTGCTGTGCCGATGAGACAGCACCAAATTTTTCTTGTTCAAAGGCTTTAAGAGTTTCAATTGCTCCCAACAACGGAGTTTTGAGATCGTGGGTGAGAGTAGAAGCAAAATCTTCACGCACTCTGGACAATTCCTCTTGAGCTTCTAGCTTGGCACGAGTCAGGGCGATCGCTTCTTCCGAACGACGTAGGCGATCGCTCAAAACACCTGTGACAATCAATGCGATCGCAGCGATCGCTCTACTGGCGATCGTAGAAGCCTTCATGACTTCACCACCTGGCATTACAAGATTCAGCATGGTTAGGCATACTGCAACGAAGGTAGCTTGAAAAGTGCCACGTCTTCCTAACCAGGAGTTTGCTAAC
This sequence comes from Nostocales cyanobacterium LEGE 12452, assembly GCA_015206945.1. Taxonomy (GTDB): domain Bacteria; phylum Cyanobacteriota; class Cyanobacteriia; order Cyanobacteriales; family Nostocaceae; genus Nostoc. The sequence continues at coordinate 1,596 of JADEXV010000073.1, forward strand.
AAAATCGGCCCTGTATAAAGATAGCCAAACACATATTCAGTAGGTGTAGAGTACTCCAGAATTAATGCAACTACAAATAGACCTGCAATTAGCAAAGATTTGCCTAAAGGCGATTCTTTATGAAGTAATCTAACTTTGAAATCTACCATTTAGGGCATGATGGTTAATTTTTTATTATTTTAACTAAAAATTATATTTACCTAAATAAATTATACCAGATTGTTAACCAATTAATGAAGCGTTTATCTAAAAATAAACGTCCTAAACATTTAATATATATTCCTCAATAAACACCACGAATAAAAAATAAACGCTGTTTTATACCCTTCTATTACTTGTTTTAGCTCAGGAATTAGTTAATTATATAATTAGTAACAACTAGAGAACAATAATAATGTTCTCTTAATTGCGAAAATGCGTTATGGCATTAGGTTTAACAAGTGTAAAAATTGTGAGCAACAGTTGCCATTTGGCAAAGCTTTAACTAGCTTATTTTTGCCAGAACATTGTATGTTTCCCGGCATTATTATAAATAATCAAGTCATCCTAGCAAGTGCTGAAACCATCATCTGGCATGGAGATTATTTACTAGCTGTTGCTTTAAATTCAGCCTCAGTTCCCCTACTAAATTTTGTCCTTAACAAAAAGCATCCAATTCACTATTCGCCTAAAGAGTGTTTCATCAAAAATTCAACAATATAAAAATGTATTAGGAGATTTTTTAAATTCATGTTACAAGGATGGATACAAATTTCTTTGACATTACTGATAGTCATCGCAACTATTCCCTTACTGGGGAAATATATAGCTCGTGTTTTCATGGGAGAAAAAACACTCCTTGATGCAGTAATAAATCCCCTAGAAAAAGCTATTTATGTCTTTAGTGGTATACGTCCCCAAGAAGAAATGACAGGTTGGCAGTATGCCAAAGCAGTACTGTATAGCAATCTTGTCATGGGGATTTTAGTTTATTTAATCCTGATGCTGCAAGGATGGTTGCCGCTAAATCCTACAAATTTAGGTGCGCCAAGTTGGGATTTAGCACTACACACTACACTTTCTTTTCTCACCAACACAGACCAACAGCATTATTCTGGTGAAACAACTTATACCTATGCCAGTCAAACTTTCGCCCTTGGGTTCTTGATGTTTACTTCAGCGGCGACTGGTTTAGCAGTAGGAATTGCCTTTATTCGTGGTTTAACTGGTAGACCATTAGGCAACTTTTACAGCGATTTGATTAAGTCAATCACGCGAATTTTGTTACCCATATCTGTGATTGGCGGCTTGTTATTAATCTTGGCTGGTATGCCAGAAACCTTGGCAGGCCCAGCCACAGCAACCACCTTAGAAGGTGCAACTCAAGTAATTGCCCGTGGCCCAGTTGCCCACTTTGAAATTATTAAACAATTAGGAGAAAACGGTGGTGGCTTCTTTGGTATCAACTCAGCCCATCCTTACGAAAATCCCAACGGCTTTACGAACTTATTAGAAATGTGGGCAATGATTTCTATTCCCACAGCACTGATTTACACTTACGGCATATTTGCTAATAACCGTAAACAAGCATGGCTAGTGTTTTGGATGGTCTTTGTCATCTTTGTATTTTTAATAGGTATTGCCGCAGTAGGTGAATTTCAGGGGAATCCACTTGTTAACTCACTATTAGGAGAACAGCAACCTAACTTAGAAGGCAAAGAAGTAAGATTTGGATGGGCACAAACAGCACTTTGGGCAGTCATGACTACAGCAACTATGTGTGGTGCTGTTAATGGTATGCACGATTCCTTAATGCCTCCAGGTGGATTTGCGACTCTCTTTAATATGTTTCTGCAAATTATTTGGGGAGGTCAAGGAACTGGCACAGCTTACCTATTTATCTATCTAATTTTAGCGGTGTTCCTGACTGGGTTAATGGTAGGACGGACACCAGAATTTTTAGGACGCAAAATCGAGAAACCAGAAATTGTTCTAGCCAGTGTTGTCTTATTAGTTCACCCCTTTGCTATTCTCATTCCTTGGGCTATTACCTTCGGTTTTCCCGATACCCTTTCAGGCATTAGTAACCCAGGTTTTCATGGTGTTTCCCAGGTAGTTTACGAATACGCTTCCGCCGCAGCGAATAACGGTTCTGGCTTTGAAGGATTAAACGATAACACTCTGTGGTGGAACCTCAGCACTAGTGTCAGTATTTTGGCAGGGCGTTATATCGCAATTATTGCACTGCTACTTTTGGCGGATAGTATGTCCCGCAAGCAACCTGTTCCTATGACCGCTGGCACCCTCAGAACTGATACTAGACTTTTCACAGGAGTTACAAGCGGCGTAATTTTAATTCTTGGCGCTCTTACCTTCCTTCCCACACTTGTTTTAGGCCCCATAGCAGAGGCATTTCTGATTGCCAGAGGTGGTTAAACAATTCGCAATTCGCAATGACGCTCGAAGACTCGCTAACGCAATTTGCAATTACGTTTTGTAATAGGGATTTAGACCCCAACACAAAATAAGCTTTGGCGTTGGGGATGAGGTTTTAAACCCCTTTTAGTAAGATAAATATTCTCTTCTTTGCGCCATTTTACGAGAACGCCTAAGAGGATGTTTGAAAAGTCTTCTTCTTGGTAGCAAAACGTTTTAGATCCCCCTAAATCCCCCTTAAAAAGGGGGACTTTGATTCCGGTTCCCCCCTTTTTTAAGGGGGGTTAGGGGGGATCAATAAGTGCCTAAAATCACAGCCAACTACTTTTCAAACAACCTCTAACGGCGAATGTGTGAACTTTTTAAATTAATTAATCACCAATGACACCATCTACAAAACTGCGACAAGAACGCAAACATAAACCCAAAGCCAAATCAGCCGGACTTTACAGGCGTGCATTTCAGCAAGCATTTATCAAGCTGCAACCGCGTAATATGCTAAAAAATCCAGTGATGTTTGTAGTTTGGTTGGGTACGATCATCACAGCACTGGTAACAATTGCACCAAACTTATTTGGCCCAACACCTGGTGACAATCCCAGATTATTCAATGGTTTAATTACGCTGATTCTGTTCTTAACCGTTGTCTTTGCCAACTTTGCTGAAGCTGTAGCCGAAGGTCGAGGCAAAGCTCAAGCAGATGCCTTGCGATCGGCAAAATCCGATGCTAAAGCCAAAAAACTCCTTGCTGATGGTTCTATCGAAGAGGTTAGTTCTACAGCCTTACGTCGTGGCGACCAAATCAAGGTAATTGCTGGGGATATTATTCCTGCTGATGGGGAGGTGATTAAAGGTATTGCCTCTGTGGATGAATCTGCTATTACGGGAGAATCGGCACCAGTATTGAAAGAACCAGGGTCAGATATTGCTAGTTCCGTGACTGGAGGAACGCGTATCAACTCTGATGAACTGATAATCCGGGTCACTGCTGACCCTGGACAAGGCTTTCTTGACCGCATGATTAGTTTAGTAGAAGGAGCTTCTCGCAGCAAAACACCTAATGAAATTGCCTTGACGGTTTTGTTGGCAGTTCTCACTCAAGTATTTTTGGTTGTGATTGCTACTTTACCTACGGTGTCAGTGTACGTCAACTCACCTATTAGTATTGCCGTACTCATAGCCTTACTTGTGGCACTGATTCCTACCACTATTGGCGGATTATTAAGTGCTATTGGGATCGCTGGGATGGATAGAGTCGCCCAGTTTAATGTAATTGCTACTTCTGGACGAGCGGTTGAAGCCTGCGGGGATATCAACACTTTAATATTGGACAAAACAGGTACGATTACTTTGGGAAACCGTTTGGCAGAGGAATTTATTCTCGTTAACGGTCATTCTATGGAGAAGGTAGCAAAGGTTGCTCTAGAATCAAGCATATTTGATGAAACTCCAGAAGGAAAATCCATCGTCAAACTGGCAGAAAAATTAGGGGCAAGATTAGATTTTGACCCCAAACAAGCAGAAGGTATCGAATTTTCTGCCAAAACGCGGATGAGTGGCACTGATTTACCCAACGAGGTGCAAATTCGTAAAGGTGCAGTGGACGCGATTAAAGGATTTGTGCGATCGCGTAATGGAAAATTAACCCCTGAACTTGATACCACCTTTGAACGAATTTCTCGATTAGGTGGTACTCCATTAGCACTTTGTAAAAATGATGAAATCTATGGTGTAATTTATCTTAAAGACATCATTAAACCCGGTATTCGAGAACGTTTTGACCAAATGCGGCGAATGGGAATTAAAACCATTATGCTGACCGGAGATAACCGTATTACTGCATCTGTGATTGCCGAAGAAGCAGGAGTTGATGACTTTATTGCTGAGGCTACACCTGAAGACAAAATTGAGGTGATTCGGACAGAACAAGCCCAAGGGAAACTCGTAGCCATGACTGGGGATGGTACTAATGATGCCCCAGCTTTAGCTCAAGCAAATGTAGGTGTGGCAATGAATACAGGTACTCAAGCGGCAAAGGAAGCTGCTAATATGGTAGACCTTGATTCTGATCCTACCAAGTTAATTGATATCGTCACTATTGGTAAACAATTACTGATTACCCGTGGCGCACTAACCACCTTTTCTCTTGCTAACGATATTGCTAAGTATTTTGCCATTCTTCCGGCAATATTTTCGGGCATTGGTGTTGGCACTCTCAATATTATGGATTTGGCAAGTACCCAATCTGCGGTTTTATCAGCTTTGATTTATAATGCCTTAGTGATTCCAGCACTTATTCCATTAGCACTGACTGGGGTTAAATTTCGACCATTAACCGCAGATCAACTTTTACAGCGCAATATCTTTATCTATGGACTTGGTGGCGTTCTGATTCCCTTCATTGCCATCAAAATAATTGATGTTTTGATTGTGTCCATAGGTCTAGCTTAATCCAAAACTCTGCATTTCAATTCACTATTTTAATTATGAACAATGTATTTCACTTTATTGGCGAAAAACCAAATCGCATTCCTTTATCTCTATTTTTACTGCTTTGCTTGAATGTACTTCTAGCACCAGCAGTACAAGCTGCAACACCGTTCGCAATATCACGTTCTGCATCTTATGCTATTGCCCTTTTAGGACTCATGACTTTGAGTGTGAGCATTTATTTATTTGTAGTCATTTTTCAACCGGAGAAATTCTAATGAGCCAACTCAATAAAGCTGTTCGTTCTACCTTAGCTTTGTGGTTACTAACAGCCATCCTCTATCCTTTATTCATGCTATTTTGTGGACAGATAGCATTGCCTTTTCAGGCTAACGGTAGCTTAATCACTAACAGTCAAGGTACAGTTATAGGCTCTGCCTTAATTGGTCAACCCTTTAATAGCGATCGCTATTTCTGGAGCCGTCCCAGCACTGTAAAATACAGCATAGCTCCAGAAGTTGCAAAAACTGGGGTGTCAGGAGCTAGCAACCTCGCACCCAGCAATCCTGAACTACTCAAACGCATTCAAGTGGAAGTAGTACGGCTGAAACAAGCTAATATACAACCAACTGCTGATTTAGTTTATACTTCCGGCTCCGGTTTAGATCCTCACATCAGTATTGCAGCAGCCCAAGCACAGGTGCGGCGTATCGCCAGCGCCCGTAATCTGAATCCAGCCCAAATTCAAACTCTAGTATCTCAAAACATCAATGGCAGATTCCTGGGAATTTTTGGTGAACCTGGAATCAATGTTTTGCACCTAAATATGGCTTTGGATGCTTTACAGCCTGCAAGTTAATTTCTATGAAGAAGTCAATAAAAGAAGCGATTAATTGCTCTGATTACAGTCCCAATAAACGATTAACTCAAAAAAAGTAACCCTATCATTTCACTTCGTTTCGCTCGCAATGACATTTTATATTTAATGACGTCTACTTACTTAATACTGCCATGACCAAAAAAGTACTGAGGGCAAAGTGATAATTTTTCAGGTGAGTTGGCAAAAATCATCACTTTGCCTCTTTGCTTATTCTTGGTCTAATCCGTTGACTTTAGCTACTGATTTTCTAGCTGTTACCTGACGAATCGGCAACTCAATCACAAACTCTGTACCTTTGCCAAGTTCAGATTGGCAGTATATCTTGCCGTTGTGTTTTTCTGTAACTATCTGATAGCTGATAGACAATCCCAGTCCTGTACCTTTACCGACAACCTTGGTAGTAAAGAATGGATCGAACAGTCGAGAAAGAACTTTTTCATCTATGCCGAGTCCGTTGTCGGCGATGCGAATTATAATCCAATCTTTATTGAGCAGGGAGGTAGAAATTCGGATTTTGCTGGGGTTTTTTGCGATCGCTTCAGAAGATTCCTGCGTAGTTCGTTCTTCTAGAGCATCAATGGCATTGGACAGCAAATTCATAAATACCTGATTCAACTGACCGGGATAGCATTCTATTAGAGGTAAAGTACCATAATCTTTGCTCACATGAATAGTGAGGCTATCGGCTGAGGGCTTTAAGCGATTTTGCAAAATCATCAATGTACTGTCGATGCCTTCGTGAATATTTGCTGGCTTGAAGTCAGCTTCATCTAGGCGTGAGAAGTTCCGCAAAGAGGTGACAATTTCGCAAATCCGCTCAGTACCAACTTGCATGGACTGAAATAATTTAGGTAAGTCCTCGAACAAATACTCGATTTCAGCTTTATTGAAAAACTCTTTGATCTCTGGTGCGGCATCGGGATAATGATGCCAAAAAAGCTCCACATAGCGAAGCAATTCTTGTGTGTATTGGTGAGCGTGTTCCAAGTTGCCGTGGATGAAATTAATGGGGTTATTAATTTCATGGGCAACTCCTGCCACCAGTTGCCCCAAACTAGCCATTTTTTCAGCGTGGATAATTTGCATTTGAGCTTTACGCAGCTCATTTAGTGTCTGCGCGAGTTGATTCGCTTCTTCACGAGTTTGACCCAGCAAACTAGATTGTTGAAACAAGTTGGCTTGATGCAGCGCTACGCTAAGTTGAGCCGCCACTTGGGTGACAAATTCCAATTCAGCTTCTTCCCAATTACGTGTATGGGTGCATTGGTGAATGCACAATAACCCCCACAGTTCATCTCCTTCCATCAACGGCACAATAATCTGTGCTTTGACTTGGAATCGCTCAATCACATCAAGATGAGGTACTTTGGAGCCAACGCTGTTGACATCAGATATTACTTGCACTTCCCCTTGACGATATTGGGGTGCGTATTGATCGCCGAAGCAATAGTCTTGTACCTTCACGGCGAGAGCAGAATCGAACTTGGGTAAGACATCTTCAGCAATAAATTCACCACTGCAAAAACCGACATTTGGATCGAAGCGGAAAATACCGACTCGATCTGTATTTAGCGATCGCCGCACTTCGTGTACTGTGGTTTTAAGGATGGTCTCCAAATCCAAAGATTCCCGAATTTTGACGACCAAATCAAATAAAATCCGGCGCTGTTCAGCCGATTGTTGCAGTTCATCGGCGCGAGTTTGAATTTGAGTCACCATTTGAGAACTTTGCAGTGCTACACCCAGTTGGCTAGCAACCTGTCCCAAAAATTCCACTTCCACACTATCCCACTGGCGTGGTGCAGAATGTTGATAAGCAGCCAATAATCCCCACAGATTCCGTCCCACAAAAATTGGGATTAGCGCATAAGCGCGAATCTTGAACTGCTCCAAAATATCTAGGTGACAGCGTGAGTGTCCAGCTTTATAAATATCCTCTACAGCAAAATTTTCGTTGTTGCGGTAGCGTCCGCCTTTGGTTTCTTGGAGGTGGGTATCTTCCCAAACTAGATTTTTGCCAAAGGGATTGATGCTGTCCCACTGTGCCTCAACCATGCCGAAATTACTGACGAATTCGCCACTCCAGTCTTCATTGAAGCGATAAACACCAACCCGCTCAACTCTCAGCAGTTTACATACTTCTTGGCAAGTGGTTTTTAGGATTAAATCAATATTTAGAGAGGAGCGAATTTTCCCGACTACTTCAGTTAATGCTCGTTGCCGAGCGATCGCATCTTGTAGGGCAGAAGCCTGTTGTTTCGACTGAGCCAAATTCTCAGCTTGCTGAATCGCAACTCCCAATTGTGCCCCTACCTGTCCCAGAAACTCCACTTCGTAATTTGCCCATTGGCGCGGCCCGGAGTGTTGATATGCTGCTATCAGTCCCCACAGTTTTGGGCCGATGAAGATGGGCGCTAAGGTATATGCCCGAATCTTGAATTGCTCCAGAATATCAATGTGACAACGCGAGTGTCCGGCTTGGTAGATGTCGTTGACAACAAAACTTTCGTTATTCCGGTAGCGTCCACCTTTCGTTTCTTGGAGGTGGGTATCTTGCCAAACGAGATTTCTGCCAAAAGGATTGATTCTATCCCACTGCGCCTCTACCATCCCGAATTGGCTGACAAATTCGCCGCTCCAGTCTTCATTGAAACGGTAAATTGCTGCCCGCTCTAACTTCAGGAGTTTGCAGAGTTCTTGACAGGCAGTGTCTAGAATAATTTCGGGATTCACAGACGAGCGAATATTTCCTACCACTTCCGTCAAAGCACGTTGCCGCGCGATCGCATCTTGCAGTTCTGCTGTGCGTTGTTTGGTTTGTTCTAAATTTTCTGCCTGCTGCATTGCCACACCGAGATGGCTGGCAGCTTGGGCAAAGAATTCAACTTCGTGAGGATACCATTGCCGAGGGGCAGAGTGTTGATAGGCTGCAAGCATTCCCCACAGTTTCGGCCCGATGAAGATGGGTGCGATCGCATACGCCCGAATCTGAAACTGTTCTAATACTTCAATATGACAGCGAGCGTGTCCTGCATCGTAAATGTCAGCCACAGCAAACGGCTCATTTTTGCGATATCGCCCTCCCTGAGTTTCTTGCAAATGCGAATCTTCCCACACCAAGTCTTGTCCAAATGCAGTCAATGCATCCCAAGGATGTTCTGCAAAACCCAAGCGATTGATAAAACTACCGCTCCAATCTTCATTAAAGCGGTAGATTGCAACTCGCTCAATCTTCAATTGCCGACAAATATCTTGGCAAGAAGTCGAACATAGGGATTCGATGTTTACAGCTGCGCGAATCTTAGCTAGAATCCTCGCCAATATTTTTTGATATTGAACCGTTAGCTGTAGCTGTTTGTGACACTCTTGCAGGCCTAAGTGGTTCGACGCTTCATAACTATTCGCTGTCATAAATTATAAATAAAATAGACTACCTGCTTTCAGTATTCCCTTGTTTATTTGTAATTGCTCAACTAGTCTTGGTTAGTGGAGAGTCTTGATTACTTGTAGTTTGCTGTGCGGTTTTTAGTTTCTGGATTTCCTTTCATAGCTCTACTATCAAGGCTTCTTTTGCCTCGTTCGATAGTTGTTTTAGGTCGAGAAGCTTTTCTATTTATTCAGGTAATTTCTATCTCGTCCTCTTGTTAAGAGTGTTGAGCAATTACAAAATCAATTCATAATTAATTTTGGGTATAGAACGGTCTAACTTCAATTATGAAAAATAGAAACCTGGTAAAGTATTTTTATTTAGAGATACCAGGATTTCTATGTAGTGTAAAAATTACATAAGGAACCCATATTTGATTGCGTCAAAAAGCTTAGTTATAATTCAAAGAGCCTTCTTGTTGTTGCCTCTTACCTGCTAAATAAAGTAAGCTATCCAAATCAAAACGGATTCCTATATTTCTCTCTTGCTGCCAACAGAATTCAAAATATACAGCAGAATTCAGAATTCTGTATTCTGAATTCTGGAGTAAAACATGCTTTATACCTGGGTAACAGACTTAGCTTGTATACCTCACCAACTTGAAATCTGCTGTGTAAAGCCTGCCATTCAAGATTTAATAAACATTAGGGGCGCACAGCTAGCTGTGCGCCCCTACGAATCACCTATTATTCCAACCTACGAAAGTTTCGGGTTATGAAATCCAGATTACTTAGTAATGATTCAGGTTAATCCCAGCTTCTTTTGCCATTGCTTCTAACCCATTAATTTGTAGGGTTTTAATTGCTTTGGTAGACAATTTTAATCTCACCCAGCGATTTCCACCTTCCCACCAAACCCGCTTGTCTTGCAGATTAGCGTGCTGAAGGCGTTTAGTACGGCGGTGGGAGTGGGAAACAGAAAAAGCGTTATTTGCCTTCTTACCAGTTAGTTCACAGCGACGGGACATAGCAACTATCTCCAGATTGTTATTTTAATACAGCCTTTCCATTTTAGGTCTTAGGCAGCAGAAGTGGTGAGATCAGGGAGGAGGGGGGCAGAGGAGCAGAGGAGCAGAGGAGCAGAGGAGCAGAGGAGAAATAACTCCTAACTCCTAACTTCCTACTCAGCACTCAGCACTCAGCACTATTTACTCGCTTGTTCCGTCAGCTTGGTAAGTACGTCATTTGATCGCTCGACGAAGGATTTCATTCCCTCAGCGTCAAATCCTTTCTGAGACATTAGCGCTAAATCGTAAACGTGTTGGCAAATCAAGTTCACTAACTGATCTGTAGACGATTCACCGTTACCTTGGATAATACTACCTTGGTTCAGATTTGCCAGATTTTGAATGAGCGGGTGAGCAGTATTCACCAGCAAAATGTGATCTTCGGGAAACTCTGCTGTTCCCTGCTGCATCATGGCGTTCATTTCTCGCAGGCGGCGGAGAATCTCTGGTAAAAGCACGATCGCAGGTGGTGTACCTTGAGGATCGTCTGATTTCAACGCTTCGGTACGGATGTTGAGTTTGGGTTTGTTGAGAGATTTCTCAAATAACTCCTTGATCGTCTCACTCCGGGTTTTATTTGTCTTGGGATCGACAATTTCCTTATCTTTATCTTGTTCTAGCAGGGTATTATCTAAATCTGAGTCTACCCGCGTAAACTTGACATCCTGATATTCGCGCTCTAGGAAGTTGATAAAGTGAGTGTCGATGAAGGAGTCCATAAACAGGACTTCCAAACCTTGATTTTTGTGCAGTTCTATGTATGTAGCTTGAGTTGTTTCATCAGTACTGTAGAAAACCCGGTTTTCGTTGCGTTCTTTGTTGCGTTCTAGATACTCTTTCAGCGTAGTATAAGGAGCGCTGGGTGCTGAGTCAGAACTGGGTGAAGGAGTCACATCTTGCCAAGCATCGCCGTCTGAAGACTGTACTTCAACCACTGGCGTTTCAGCAGCAACTTTTTCTGTCAACTTGGCGGTGGTGCGGAAGACGATGATATCTTCGATTTGTTTTTTGAATTTCTCGTCGTTAAGAACGCCGAATTTTACGAAAGTACCAAGATCCTTCCACGCACTAATGTATTGTTCGCGGTTATCGCGGAAAAGTTCTTTGAGGCGATCGCCTACTTTTTTGGCAATGTAATCACCAATTCGCTTCACGGTGCGATCGCCTTGCAAAGCACTCCGCGAAACGTTTAGGGGAATATCAGTACTATCAATCACACCCCGCATCGGCATCAGAAATTGCGGGATAATTTCTTCGCAGTTGTCGCTAACAAAAACTTGATTGCAAAATAGCTTGATCTGACCTTTCGTCACATCTACATCCGGCCTCATTTTGGGAAAATACAAAATCCCGTTGATAATAAAGGGATAGTCTGTATTTAGATGTACCCATAACAAAGGTTCTTCTTGAAAAGGATACAGATAGCGGTAAAACTCTAAATAATCTTCTTGAGTTAGGTTACTCGGAGACTCTCGCCACGGTGCTTTTTGCTTATTTATTACTTCGCCATCTAGTTTAATTGGGACTGGCAAAAAGTCGCAGTATGTCTTGACAAGATTCTTTATTCGTGCTGATTCGAGAAATTCCTCTTCTTCCCCTTGCAGGCTGAGAATAATAGTGGTACCGCGAGTTGTCCGGGAAGATTCTTCGAGAGTGAATGCTGGAGAACCATCACAAGACCAGTGAACTGCCTGCGCTCCTTCTTGATAAGAGAGGGTATCAATTTCTACCTTTTGCGCCACCATGAAGGAAGAGTAGAAACCAAGACCGAAGTGGCCGATTATCGGTTGATCTGATTTGCCTTCATACTTATGAATAAATTCTTCAGCACTAGAGAAGGCAACCTGATTGATATATTTCTTAACTTCATCTGCGGTCATCCCGATACCGTTATCAGAGATGGATAGAGTTTTCTTATCTTTGTCAATGGCAATTTCAATTTCTGGTTCGCCGATATCTCCAGCATAATCGCCGGCGCGGGATACCATTTTTAGCTTTTGGATGGCGTCTACAGCGTTGGATACCAGTTCCCGCAAGAAGATTTGATGATCTGAGTAAAGCGACTTCTTAATGATCGGGAAAATATTCTCAGTATGAATACTGATAGTGCCTTGTTCTAGCATAATTGGTAATTTTCGATGTTAGTATCTGAAATGATGATAGTAGGTAATACAACCTAGCCATCTGTTTTCCAGGATAAACCCGGAGAACACAGAAGGGCATGATACCAATTAGGATTTTAAAAGCATAGCTGAGGCGATCGCACCTTTTTTGAGCATTGTTTGCCGCCATTTTCTGATTCGGATTCTCCTACTTCCGACTTCCCACTCCCCACAGATTGCTGTTTAAGTATTACTATAATTCTTCTCCAACACCAAAAAATAATGGTATGGATAACTGGGATCGATAAATTCTTGCTTAAGAGTTAACCCAGCTTTGGCAACAGAATTTAAAATCCGCGTTTTCGGATATCCTTTTAAACCCATTTCCCAGCAGTGTTCGTCACAGGCTGGCGTTGTACTCCAGAATTTTGGGACATTGAATAGTAAATGCCTTGGTCTGCCTGAAAAAGAGGTTTTCACCTGAAACGAGAGGTATTGAGTGCAATAGGGAATTGAAATCACCAAAAATTTCTTAGTTGCAATAGCGAGTTTTCTCAATGCTTCTTCTGACTGTTCGTAGGGAAAGTGTTCCAGCACTTGAAACAGGACAATCGCATCAAATTTATCTTTTGGTAAGGAAAAATCTGTAGTCAAATCCAAAATTATTTCTGGTTTGAGGCTGGGGTCAACATCAGCAGTGGAGACGTTGTATCCATTATTCTTCAAGATGTCTGTTAACAGAGAATTAAAAATTCCAATTTCCAGAACGTTTTTTACCTGATTACCCAGCGAAAAAATTAGACGCAACTGGTGATGGTAACTGATGAGGCGATTTTTGGATAAATATTCTGAATTTCTAATATCTAACGAGCTGATGAGTTGCATAAATAAGCCTACCTAAGCTGAGAGATTAATAAATTTGGTGCGTATACAACTACAGGATTCCCGAAACAATCATCAAAGTAACAGTACCTTGTTCCGTTTGTATACCACTACACTCTGTCTCCTAGAAGGCTAAGGTGTACACAATGAAGCCCAAACCCTGGATTTACCCCCCTTAATCCTTTACAAGGGGGGAAATTCCGGTTCTTCCCTTTGCTAAAGAGGGAAATATCCGGTTCTCCCCCTTAGCAAGGGGGAGTTAGAAGGGGTGAGAAGGACTATACACACCGTAGCCTAGAAAGAGAGGCTTTGAAGGGGGATCTTTAAGGGCAAATCACTAACACCAAACGTATTGGGTTAACGAGTAGAATTCTACGCGCTAAAGTATTTGGCTAACGGGTGATAGGTAATAATCGCAGTGGTAGACTGTTCTGGATAAAGTTGTTCACTTTCATCCATATACAAGTTAATTTTGTCAGTCTGCAATAACTCCAGCTGCTTGTACTGATCCTGAATATTTGGACAAGCTGGATAGCCAAAACTATACCGGGAGCCACGATAGCGTTGTGCTAATATATCCCGAATATTGTCGGGTTCTTCAGCAGCAAAACCTAACTCTCGGCGGATTCTGGCGTGCGTCCATTCAGCCACAGCCTCAGCCACCTGCACCGCCATACCGTGGAAATACAGATAATCGGTGTATTGATTAGCTGCAAACAGCTTTTGGGCGAACTCTGTTGCAATCTCCCCTACAGTCACCGCTTGCATGGGGAAGACATCAATAATTCCAGATTCCTTCGGTGCAAAGAAATCTGCTATGCACAGCCGCCTCAACGACTTCTGTCTGGGAAACTCGAAAGTTGTAACCTGCTGTGATTGGTTCCATACATGTAGAGAATTACCCTCAGATTGACAAGGGAAATACCCGTAAATCACTTGGGGATGCAACAGATTCTCCTCAATAATCCGCTGTTTCCAAGTTTCTAAAACTGGGTAAACTTTCTCAGCTAAGAAAGCCTGATATTCTTCCTTAGATTGTTCCTTTGGTTTGCGGAATTGCCATTGTCCAGCAATTAAAGCTTGTAAATCTAAATGCCAGAATATTTCTTCGATGGGAATATCGCTAGGCTGCAACAACTGCGTTCCCCAGAAAGGCGGTGTGGGACGTTCAATATCTACAGCCACAGCTTCGGAACGTCTCGTATCTACTACTTTTGGTTCAGCAGATGTTTCTTCAGCAGTTGTAGCTTTTGGTTCTTTGTGACCATTAGTCGAAACTTCAGCCGTTTCGATTTCGTTCAAAAATCCCTGCAAATCTTCCCAGTTACCAGTAGCCTTTGCTGGCATTAATTTATCCATGAAGTGCAAGTCAGAAAAGGCATCTTTGCCATAAACAACCTTACCTTTGTAGGTATTTTGGCAATCTTCATAGACAAACTTGGGAGTCAGCGCCGCACCACCTAAAATTACGGGGACACTAATTCCCTTTTCGTTGAATACCTCCAAGTTCTCTTTCATGAAGGCGGTGGATTTTACCAGCAAACCACTCATGGCAATACAATCAGCTTTATGCTGTTCGTAAGCGTTAATGATGTTTTCCACTGGCTGTTTAATTCCTAAGTTAATCACCTTGTAGCCGTTGTTAGACAAGATGATATCTACCAAGTTTTTACCAATGTCGTGAACATCGCCTTTCACTGTGGCAATGATAAAGGTTCCCTTGGCATTGTTACCTGATTCTGATTTTTCCATGAACGGTTCTAGAAACGCCACCGCCGCTTTCATGGTTTCCGCAGATTGCAGAACGAAGGGTAGCTGCATTTGTCCAGAACCGAATAATTCCCCGACAACTTTCATACCATCTAGCAAGAAGGTGTTGATAATCTCCAAGGGGGGATGTTCTTCTAAGGCTTTTTTCAGATGTTCTTCTAAGCCAATGCGTTCGCCGTCGATGATATGGCGTTTTAGACGTTCTGGGATGGGGAGACTTTCATCTAAGGAGCGATCGCGCTTAGTTGTTACCCCGGCAAACGCTGTGGTAAGCTCTCCCAAGGGATCGTAAACGCAAACATTACCCTCAAACTTCCGCTCATCATAAATCAACTGGCGACAGATTTCTTGATGGCGTGCGTCAATCTTCGAGAGCGGTAAAATCTTGTTAGCACTGACAATGGCTGCATCCATTCCCGCCGTTGTTGCTTCGTGTAAAAACACTGAGTTCAGCACCATCCGCGAGGCTGGAGTTAAACCAAAGGAAATATTGGAAACACCCAAAATCACATGACATCCAGGCAATCCTTCACGAATCCGCCGGATAGATTCAATTGTGGCTTTACCGTTTTCTCGGTCTTCTTCAATCCCGGTGGAAATTGGTAACGCTAGTGTATCAAAGAATATTTCTGTGGGTGGTATGCCATATTCTACAGCTTGACGGTATGCACGCCCTGCGATCGCAAACTTTTTATCTGCTGTCCGCGCCATCCCATCTTCATCAATAGTACCAATGACTACACCAGCACCGTATTTTTTCGCTAACTCCAGCACCTTTAAAAAGCGCGGTTCCCCATCTTCGTAGTTGGTGGAGTTCAGCAAACACTTACCACCGGCAACCTTTAAACCCGCCTCCATCTTTTCCCATTCGGTGGAGTCAAGCATTAAAGGCAATGTCACATTATTAACAATGCGCGACACTAATTCGTGCATATCCCGCACGCCGTCGCGTCCCACATAATCGACGTTGACATCGAGGATGTGTGCGCCTTCTTTGACTTGCGCCCTCGCCATTGAAACGAGTCCATCCCAATCTTCGGCATTTAGCAAATCGCGGCACTTCTTAGAACCACTGGCGTTGAGACGTTCACCAACAATCAAGAAGGAATTATCTTGGTCGTAAGGCTGAGTGGTGTAAATTGATGCTGCTGCTGGTTCTAAGCTAGGATGTCTAACTTTTGGCTTCAGACCTTTAGCAAGTTCTGCCAATTGTTGAATGTGTTCTGGACGCGTCCCACAGCAACCCCCGATCACTTGGACACCCAAATCTTCAACAAAATGCATCAGCGACATCCGTAATTCTAACGGTGTCAGGCGGTAGTGCGCTTGACCGCCAACGTTCTCAGGTAAACCCGCGTTGGGAATACAGGAAACGATGAAAGGTGAATGTTCTGCCAAATACTTGATATGTGGTTTCATCAAGTCTGGGCCTGTGGCGCAGTTTAAACCGAGAATGTCAATTGGGTAAGGTTCCAAAATTGTCAGCACAGCACTGATTTCTGAACCAACCAACATTGTGCCCATGCTTTCCATTGTCACAGACACCATCAACGGACGGCGATCGCCTTTTTTGGCAAACACTTCTTCAATGGCATTCAGCGCCGCCTTAATTTGCAGCACATCTTGGCAAGTTTCCACCAGAAATAAATCGACACCACCATCCCACAGCGCCTCTGCTTGTTCAGCAAAAGTAGCTTTCATGGTGTCAAAGTCAATATGTCCCAAGGTTGGAAGTTTAGTTGTGGGCCCGATGGAACCTGCCACAAACCGGGGTTTTTCTGGCGTGGAAAATTCCGCAGCCACACGCTTCGCCAATTCTGCCGCTGTCTTGCTGAGGTAATAAGCTTGGTCTGCCAAGTCATATTCTGCCAGCACAAGGGACGTACTGCCAAAGGTATCGGTTTCAATGACATCTGCACCAGCAGCGAGAAAGTCTCGGTGAACCTTAGCGACTGCTTCAGGTTTAGTGTGGACTAAGTATTCGTTACAACCTTCATACTGTGGACCGCCAAAGTCTTCAGCAGTCAGGTTTTGGGTTTGTAAGTTGGTTCCCATCGCCCCATCAAAGACGAGGACTGGGCTATCTGGACTACGCAGGCGTTCAAGGAAAGGATGAGTCATATTTTCCTAGAAGAAATGAGGAAATCAAGTGAGTCATGTGATACTCGACTTACTTTATTATTTTCCAAGATTGTGATATTTTCGGCATCTTTTAATAAAGTCTGTTTTGCTGAAACTCACTATTCGCTCATTTTGACCTGATTTTTGAAGATTGGCGACGACAGAATTATGCAAAAGCGCCCTCATATCCCGCTTGATCTGAATGTGAGTCCGAGCGATCGCCATCTCTGCAACGATATCAAGTAAGAGGTAAGCGATCGCACTTTCTAGAATTATCTTAGCCGATGGCTACGGCAGTAAAATACGCTTTTTTTGCACAATTGTACACATTCTTATAGATGTGTACAATAAAATTGCCGTGCAAAACAGAACGAAAATAATCCGTCGCCGGATTAACATCACCTTGTCTGATGAAACAATTGAACTAATCGAGCGAGTTATTGAAAAATGCGATTCTCTGGAGGAGATGCTACGCGATTCTCCAGAGGAGAGGCTACGCCAACGCAGTCGATTCCTTAACTAAGCTGTGCAATATTATACTACTCAAAAAGCCTTAATCAATCTCAGAGAACAGTCAAAAGAAGGAGCCATCCAACGGGCAGGACTTGATTTGGAGTTGGTGAAGTTTTGAGGCGATATCTGGTGAAAAGCTACTTTGCATGTGCGCTTCCCACGTTTCTAGAAGACGCGATTAATCGCGTCTCTACTCGTTTTGCTCAGACCTTAGTGTAATTATTGATTACTTTGGCTAAATCTGGCACTGCTTCTTCTACGTGCTTTTTGGCTGAACCGCGAAGTTTTTCATAGGTTCCTCGCACGATTTGACGGTTTGAGTTCTTGACTCTCGCATCGGTAACACCCAGTAGTGCGTCTGCTGTATCAGAGCGATTTAGACTCAGATATTCAACTGGGTTGCCTTTTTCTACACCTTGACTCCAAATGGGATCAAGTGCCGTGAAGCATTGCGGCAAAATCTGTTCAACCACATAGGGAATATACCCTGGCTTAACCCCCTTCAGGGCGGCAAATGCAGTTTTCAAAGCGATGCCACTCATCCCTGACTTGGATGCAAGCTGTCCTTCGATCATGTTGCAACAGTCCTCTATGACCATAGCCTTTTTGGTCGGGTTCAAAAGTCCGTCGCTAAGTCCCATTTCACTCTTCCTTATCTAAGTACTTAATTTTATTCGACTAATTTTTTTAGCAAGCAGGAAATTACAGAAAATGGTATCAGAGTTAGAGGATGTTGTGGAAAGCTGATACGCTTTTAGGCTGCATAGTTGAGAAGAGGCGGAGGGCAGGGGGCAGAGGGCAGGGGAAAAAGACCTCTTAGCTGCTGCCGTGAATCAGAGTGGAACATGGGGCCAAGTCCATCCACTTCTTAATAAGTGGTTCTTCGTACCCTACGGGAAGCTAGCGCAACAGTGGGGTTAAGTTTATATCCCCCCTGCCCCCTTGCCCCCGTATACAGATGCTTACCAGCAGCAAGATGATGAACGTGCAGACCGTCGTCAGCACTGGTCGTCTGATGAAGGTATTGACAAACATAAATCAAGGAATAAAGGAAAAGTTTCAGACTGGTTAGGAACGTAGTAGCTTTTTATTAATATAAGGATTTATTAAGCCTTAATGTTAGATATTTTCTTTTTCCTATATTCCGTATGGGAATGCATACATTTATGCATATGACTCAATGTATCCCAATGTATCATTAGAGGCAGAGCCGGCAAAGCTTATTATTAACCGTTCCCATGTTTTGCATGGGAACGAGTCAAGCTTTATCAAGCTAGATTTTTAGGACTTGTGTATACAACGTAGCTTGATAAGGGGAGAGTTAGAATTTGGTCTAATCAACTGAAAAATGCGGTAATGAATCCAAATTTCTAATTATCTTTGCCATTACTCGAAAAATTTAACAATTGATCGTCATTGACCCAAATTGCTTGTTGAGGTACAGAGATAGAAATTCCAGCTTCGTCTAGGGCAACTTTCAGGCGGCGGCGAAGTTCCCGTGCGACATCCCATTGTTTGAGAGGCTGTGTTTTAATCCAGACACGAATTATCAAACCGCGATCGCCAAATTGATCTATTCCCAAAACTTGCGGCGGTTCCAAAATTTGACTCTGCCACTGCATTTCTTGATTCATCTTATCGGCAATGGTTGCAATCAAGTTCAAAGCCTCTTCTGTATTGGCTTGGTAAGCGATGGGAATTGTTAAATCGGCTCGTGACCAACGACTAGAAAGATTGGCAACAACTTTAATTTCACTATTGGGAATTGTAATTAAGCGTCCTTCAGAATCCCGCAGTTGGGTCATCCGCAGATTCAGAGTTTCTACTAAGCCTCCCACATTTCCCACATTAATCACATCGCCTAAAGCATACTGGTCTTCTAAAATGATCAAAAAACCGTTAATCGCATCTTTAATTAAGTTTTGCGATGCCAGAGATAATGCAACACCAACTAAACTAGCACCCGCTAGCAAGGGAACGATATCTATCCCCAAGGATACCAGTGCTATTAAGAAACCTACTCCTACCCAGATAACAGTAGTGATACTTTTAGTTACACCAGAAAATGTGGAAACTCGCAGTTGCAACCGTGCAGAACTTTCTGGCGTGAGGAAAGCACCACTGTTAATCAGTGTGGAAGCGAAGCGGTCAATCAGAGCGTAGGTCAAACGAATTGCTACATAGGTTGCCAAGCATACGACACCTAATCGTAAAGGAAATTGGGCGGCTATGAGAATTGCTACCTGCAAACCTCGTGTATAGGGAAATAGACCCAAAATCAAGAAGGTTCCACCTCCCCAAATTCCGGCTTGACTTAGCTGAAATAATCGTCTTTTGGCTTCTTGGAGATGTTGCTGTTGCCGTTGATTTAGTTGTGTTGTAATTGCTTGATCTGCTGGTTTTGGGTAGTTGAAGAGTTCCTTTTGGGGTTGGGAGGCAATGGAGCGTTCTAAATTCTTTTGGGAACGCCGCTGCCAGCTATATACCCCCCAACTCATAACAATCATTGCTAGTCCGATCCCGCCAGCAATTTTACCTTGGTCGATTAAAGATTGAATTTGCCTTTCTTGCTTGGCTTGTTGCAAGTCTCCTTGTAATGATTCGGCGACTTGATTTGCCGATGTCGATATATCTACCTGTCGCAGTCCCGCATCTTCAGAAGTAACGGTCATCAGATATTGACCGTTGACATAAATTACTGGTAATTCGTTTACTTTGCGAACATCTACCTTGACTGGTGTTTTTGCTGGTGCTTGAAAGTAATTTTGGCCAATTTTCTCCAACTTCTTTTGAATATCTTCTGAACGCTCAGGAAAGTTGGTTCTTGTTGCCGCTATTTGAAATAACCGACGACCATCTAAATAAATCCAGCCCGAAACAACTCTGTTATCTGAATCATTACTAATACTGCTGGGAGCTTGCAGTTGAGGTAACACAGGAATCTGGGCTGTGGCTTTTGGCACAGATACAATGCTTATGGCCATTGAACTGGCGATGCCTACGGCGGGCAAAGCCAACGCCAAAAATTGAAAGCGCACTCAAACACCTCCTTGAGTAAAATCTATTAATTACTACTTTAACTATCCTGCTTAATTACTTTGGGTAGATGTACCTATCTAAAGTTGAGGTTTTCCCTTGAGTTGATGAAAATTTGATGTTTTTTTGTTTGCCTTCTATCTTTAGACAGATGACAAGGGACTGAAAATCAGCGTTTGAGTCGGAGAAGAGTCTAACTCTTACCAAAGATAAAACAAAAAGGAAGAAGTTAGAGAGGAAGTTGACATTCCGGCGATCAAACGTCAAGCTAGTTTTGAGGATTCTTGACTAGTGATTTGCTTTCATACAAGCAAAAATCGCCAGTAGTAGAATAACCTAGTAGAGTGCGTAAAACTTACGTAACTTTTTTTATTTTTTGAGGTAACTTTTGATGACCGCAACTTCTCCCCGATTAAAGCACGAGGTTAAAGACCTCGGCCTAGCTGCCTTGGGAAGACAGCGCATTGAATGGGCTGGACGCGAAATGCCAGTTTTGAAGCAAATCCGCGATCGCTTTGCTATCGAAAAGCCCTTCGCTGGTTTACGCCTTGTAGCTTGTGCGCACATTACAACCGAAACAGCACATTTGGCGATCGCACTGAAAGCCGGTGGTGCAGACGCGCTTTTAATTGCTAGCAATCCTTTATCAACGCAAGATGACGTAGCCGCTAGCCTCGTCGTCGATCATGAAATTCCCGTCTTTGCTCAAAAAGGCGAAGATAACGCAACTTATAACCGCCACGTCCAAATAGCTTTAGATCATCGCCCCAACATTATTGTTGATGACGGTAGCGATGTGGTTGCAACTTTGGTACAAGAACGCCAACACCAAATCGCTGATTTGATTGGTAGCACCGAAGAAACCACCACTGGTATCGTCCGGTTACGCGCCATGTTTAGAGAAGGCGTTCTCACCTTCCCCGCAGTCAACGTTAACGACGCCGACACCAAGCACTTCTTTGATAATCGCTATGGTACTGGGCAATCAACCCTAGATGGCATTATCCGCGCCACCAATATTTTGTTGGCTGGTAAAAACATTGTTGTCGTCGGTTATGGCTGGTGTGGTAAAGGTACAGCCCTCCGCGCCCGTGGGATGGGTGCTAACGTCATCGTCACCGAAATCGACCCCATCAAGGCAATTGAAGCCGTAATGGATGGCTTCCGCGTTCTGCCAATGGCTGAAGCTGCACCTCAAGGTGATATATTTATCACTGTGACTGGTAACAAGCACGTCGTTCGTGGCGAACACTTCGATGTCATGAAAGACGGTGCGATCGTTTGTAACTCCGGTCACTTTGACTTGGAACTTGATTTGAAATACTTGGCTGCACAAGCTAAGGAAATCAAAGAAGTTCGTCCTTTCACCGAAGAATATAAGTTGAAAAATGGTAAATCAGTTGTCGTTCTCGGACAAGGACGCTTGATTAACCTAGCTGCGGCTGAAGGACACCCCAGCGCGGTAATGGATATGAGTTTTGCCAACCAAGCTTTGGCTTGTGAATTCCTGGTGAAGAATAAAGGTAAGTTGCAACCTGGTTTGCACTCAATTCCTGTTGAAGTCGATCAAGAAATTGCTCGGTTGAAGTTGCAGGCTATTGGTATCACGATTGATAGCCTAACTGCCGATCAAATTGAGTACATCAATTCTTGGACTTCAGGAACTTGATACATTGATTAATTAATTGATTTTTTAGGGATAGGCTTTAGGCTTATCCCTTTTTTTTGGTTTTGTGCCGCACATACTGCAAGCAAAATCCGCAGTGGAAATGCCAAGATATAACGCCGATAATTTATATCAGAAATTAACTAAGAAAATTTATGCAAAAAATTCATATTTATGTACAGCAGGGCAATATGGCAGGAGTCGCACGTAAACTAGCCAATGGTGTTGATATTGATTGCATAGAAAAAGATTCGTTGCAAACACCATTAATGTATGCGCTTAGTAGCCCTACAGTAGGTATGGATATGATTCACTTCCTATTGGAACATGGCGCGAATGTAAATGCTGTTGTAGAGCAAAACACCGTACTTGGGTTGGCTGTGCAGTCGGGAAATCTGGATAAAATTCAATTGATTCTAGATGCTGGAGCAGATATTAATTATCAAAGCCCAGATGGATATGATGTCTTAATCACTGCTATGCATGGTCGAGATATCTTGCAGGATAAAAACTTAATATCAACTTTAAATTTACTCATCTCTAGAGGTGCTGCTGTCAATGGTATTAGCCGCTATGGTGAATCTGCAATCAAAATAGCTGCTCATATTGGGAGATTTGATGCTGTCAAATTATTATTGAACGCAGGTGCTAACCCAGAGCAACTGGGATGGACAGAATTAATGCATGCTATAGTTTTTGGCAGCTTAGAGCAAGTAAAGTTATTGCTAGAGCAAGGAGCAGATCAAGATGTGCGTGATTGTTGGTATAGAACCCCTTGGTTATTGAGTATTCAAATGGGTGAACTACCTAAAGCCAAATTACTCCTAGCTGCGGGAGCAAATCGCAATGATACGGGAAACTGCGGAAAAACGGCGTTAATGTATGCCATAGAAGACAATAGGTTAGAAATCCTAGAGTGGCTAATTGCAGAGGGATTGGATATTGAAGCCACTGATGATTTTGGTAACACTGCGTTAATAATCGCAGCAGAGTATGGTGCTACTGATTGCGTTAGAATTTTACTAGAAGCTGGCGCAAACCCCAGCAGAATCAATCATTGCAATGACAAAGCCATTAAGATAACGACAAATAAAGAAATCGCTAAAATGTTAATTGCAGCTGGTGAAGATGTGAGCGATATTAACAATGATATGCGGCGATCGCTCACCGGAATTGCCAACAGCAAATTTTCATTATCAGAATTATTGCCAGAGCAATATTTTGCTGGCAAACATCCACGTTTTGGCAAAACCAATCCAGAATTGATGAAAATACCTTTTTGGCAGGTGATGATTTATGAAGGTTGTTCTGCTTATGACGCACAAAATACTTTTAAAGATACAGAAAATCGGCAATATAAAGTATGGTGCTATGACAGATTTGGCAGAACAATTACACAATTACCAGATGGTAGAATTATAGAAATTGCTGGCGAACATGAAGACTACTACGACTCTAATTTTTGTATATATAACGATGTTGTAGTTTATCAAGATGATGGTAGTTTTCAGATTTTTGGTTATCCCCAATATATTTTTCCACCAACTGATTTTCATTCAGCTACATTAGTTGGAGAATATATATATATTATTGGCAGTGTAGGATATGGCGGTACAAGAATCTATAATGAAACTCCAGTTTATAAATTACATATCCACACATTTGAAATAGAAAAAGTAGAAACAACTGGTGAGAAGCCAGGATGGATCAGTAGACACAAAGCTTACTACCAAGAATCAGCTAAAATTTATATTACTGGCGGTAAATTGTGTGTAATTGATAATGAAAAATCAGAAGATTATATAGATAACTCTGTGGATTATGTCTTAGATTTAATCAACCTAAGTTGGAGTCGCGCTACTGTTTAAATATACAGCAGATTGCAACTTGGTGAGTAGGGGTAGAACATGTCATTGGCGTCAACTTAACGTGAAAATTTTTGTGCCATCGATGCCTAGAGAACGACTAGCAATTGACGGCAAAAGCATCCGTTGCACAGTTACAGATTACAGTCGGTCTTATCAAGACTTTATCAGTACAGTATCAGTTTATAGTCATCAGCGAGCTATTGTACTCAGGATGCAACCAATATCTAATAAAAAAATTAGTGAGGTGGCGATTGTACAACAATTAATCTCCGAGTTTTGTGGTCAACAAGTAGTTTTTACTCTTAATATCCTAATGTCATTTGTCTCCCCCGTGCCCCATGTTTTCTCACCTCTACATCAACTCCATCTCTCGCAACCCCTGACGTAGTCTTTTCGCCTCTTCGGGATTGTACCTTTCGTGAAGAGCGATCGCTTTTTTAAAAGCTGCTAAACTATCTTGATGATTGCCAATTTTCAGCAACACTACCCCTAAATTTTGATATGCTTCGGCATAGTTGGGATTTAAGGTGATTGCATGTTGATAATATACGATCGCATCTGTAAATAAACCCAAAGCCTTAAATGTCATCGCCAAATTATAATGTCCAACAACAAAAGTAGGGTCAATTTTTAAAGCTGTGGCATAAGCAGTTTTCGCACCGTTGAAATCTCCTGCTGCTTTGAGTAAGTTACCCAAGTTGTTGTATGCTCCTAGTTTGAGCATGGGATAAATTGGCAATTTTATGGCGGCTTGATAATGAGAAATCGCCTGTGGGGATTTTTGCAACCGACTGTAGGCAATGCCTAAATGATAGTGGAGTTCATATAAAATATCGTAGTTGTCTTGAGCAACGATGATTCCTCGTCTGAGCAAATCCATACCTTGAGAAATTTTCCCAGTTTGCACATACAACGCCCCTAATTTACTGCAAACATAAGGGTCATCAGGATGAGTTGCCAGAAACCCTTCCATCGCCGTAGCAGCTTTGGCATATTTGTTATTTTGCGCGATCGCACTTTTTTGATACCCTGTGTGTATGAGCGCAATCCCAGGTAAATAACCTATTTGCCAGTGGGGTTCTCTGGTTAAAATTTCTGACACACTATCATCTACTAAGGCATGGTAAGGACGGTCAAAACGCATATCTGGATGATTGCGGAATAGCCTGGAAACCAAAGAATAGGGGGATTGTTCTGCACCAACTTCCTGACGGACGAGGTTGATTAGCAGGTATTCATCTCTTGCGATCGCCTCTCGCAACTGCGGTACAATTGCTGGAGTCAGAGTTTCGTCAGCATCTAATACCAAAATCCAATCACCAGTGACATATTTTAAAGCTGCATTGCGGGCAGCACTGAAATCATTAGACCATTTAAAATGATGGACTTTTGCACCAAGTTGTTGGGCAATGTTGGGAGTGCGATCAATTGAGCCTGTGTCCAACACTACCATTTCATCCACCACTTTTTTAACACTGCTTAGGCATTTAGGCAGTGTTGCGGCTTCGTTTTTCACAATCATGCACAGACTCAAACTCATAATTTAAAAATTGGGAATGGGGAGATGAGGGGGATGAGGGGGATGAGGGAGATGTAGCTTTAGCTTCCCGCAGAGTGGGAGATGAGAAAGTAACATCTCTAGTACTTGTTCCCTTTGACAGTGATAGACTGTGCGTAGTGGAAGATTTGCCTCAATTGTGAAATGTTGCAATCAAGGCTTTTGTACAACAGAAACACTGACAGATGGTGTAAATTATGACAGTGTAATGGATAAACTGCCGATATAAATGACCAGTGTCAATTTATGCTGATCCATCTGAGTTTACAGGTAATATGAAATTGCTAGCGTAGCGCAGCCCGCACTTCTACTTGGATCAGTGACCATCGTAGACATCGCATCAGGAAATATTACCTGAATCTTGATTGGACTAACTTAACTATTTAGCTGTTATTACCCATTTTTCAGGATGATATAACTATAATACACATTATCTAAATAGTCATATTATGTAATGAAAAACTCATTTGCCAAAACAGCAGAATTACTTCGTCAAAATTTAAAAGAATATTTGCGATCGCTAAACCGTTGGTTTTTGGATACACCAGAAAGGGCACTTTTAGAAGCTTACGAAGCAGCTCAGAGAATTAAAAATATTGAGAACGAACATTTTGATCGCAAAAGAATATCTTTACAATCAGTAAAGTATACTGAAAATGTAATGTCTTATTGGCAAGTATATCTTAATAAGAACCTAACCATTATTAAAATCAGACTTACAGAATTCCAGCTTAGTCGGGGAATTATCAATATCTCTAATCCTGTTTTATTAGAAAAATTAAAGGTTATTGATGAAGTAGTAGAAAAGTACGCTATCAAAGATAAACCAATTAATAATACTCAATTAGAACCACATTATCAGCATTTAAAAAACAATAATAACCAAATAAAAAAACATTTACAATCATCTAATATTAATGAGATTGAAGTTAAACCTCCAACTCAAAAGACTGGAGTGGCTCCGAGTTCCATTGGTAGAAAAATTAATAAAATCCAAGCCAATTTTGCACCGCAGACAGAAGAGGAGTTTGTCAGAAATCATCGCACTTCTAAAAGTAGAACAATAATTGCCTTTAGATTTTTGATAGTTCTAGTTATTGTACCGCTTTTGACTCAATCTTTATCTAAAGAATTTATAGTAATTCCAATATTAGAAAGAGTTAGAGAAGACAACGTAACTAAAATTTTTCTCAATTCTGACATGGAGAAAGAAGCTCTCCATGAATTACATAACTTTCAAGAAGAACTGAGATTTGAATACTTGCTTAATCAAGCACCTCCCCTTTCTTCAGACCTAATACAAGAAAAAATAAAAAGTAAAGCAGTTGAAATCTCTGAAGCATTCCGGAGAAAAAGTAATAGTAGTATTAGTAATACTTTTGCTGATTTAATATCACTATTTTCTTTTGGGATAGTTATCGCTATGAGCAAAAGAGAAATTGCGATTCTTAAGTCTTTTATGGATACTATTGTCTCTGGTCTCAGCGATAGCGCTAAGGCTTTTTTAATTATTTTATTTACAGATATATTTGTAGGATTTCACTCACCAGATGGGTGGGAAGTCGTTCTTGCAGGATTAGCAGAACATTTAGGTCTTCCAACCAGTCGAAATGTAATCTTTTTCTTTATTGCTACCTTTCCTGTAATTTTAAACACTATCTTTAAATACTGGATCTTCCGCTATCTCAGTCGTTTATCTCCATCGTCATTAGCTACATTAAAAGAAATGGACGAGTAATTTGTAATTAGCCAACGCCTAAATTCACTTCCTTGGAGTAAAGAATGTGTTTTTTACCATAAATCAATTAATTACGAATTACGAATTATTTTCACGCATTTGCCTTTTGATTCGCTAGGCTATGTATATCCTGGTTTTTCCGAAGCGTACTATGGATTTTGAAAGCAAAGCTAATGCCTCAACTCCTACAGACAACATAGAGTTTGCTCAACCAATTACTACCCGTAAGCCGCTGGAATTGCTGCGAGACACAGAGGCTTTGCTACGTCGCCCAACTGTAGCCAAACTGTCGCCGATTTTGCCACCAAAACTGAGCAATAAATTCCAAGCAACCTCATCTTTAGCAGATAACTCTTTTAAGGAACTGGCAGAAATTGACCTAAATACTATTAGTGATTTTGAACTGCGCCCCGCACGAATTCTTGTTGGCTTGAGCCTTGTTGGTTTTGGGGCACTCATGATATTGGTACTGCTGTTATATTTAAACACATTGCATCTAAAAACCAGTCCAGTTGTGCAGATTCGGCAATATTGGTATCAATATATTTGGTTTGTCTGTTTAGGGATCACGGGGATGTTTATCTTGGGACGTGAAGCAATGCGTCCTATGCCAAAGCGACGGAATTAATTTGTAATGAGGACTTCAGCCAGAGAGAACTCAAGTCCTGACTACAAACCTTTAATTATCCGCTCTAGTTAACTTTCAGAAATTAACATTTCAAAACATATTTGTGTATTAATTAGCTGCTAGGAGGTTTTATACATGGATCATGATGCTTTCATTGTTCCGCCAGGTTCAAAGATTTCTCTGAGAAAAAACTATGACCCGGCTTATAAAACTGATTTTCATGAAAAAACTGATGCTGCAATCAAATTACAGGTAGATATTGAACGACTAGCTAATTACCAAAATATTCTTTATGCTCAAAATACTTATGCTCTGTTGATTATTTTTCAAGCAATGGATGCTGCTGGCAAAGACAGCACTATTAAACATGTAACTTCTGGTGTGAACCCACAGGGATTTCAGGTGTTTAGTTTTAAGGGCCCCAGTGCGGAAGAATTAGACCATGACTACTTGTGGCGTTCGATGAAAGCTCTGCCAGAAAGAGGACGAATTGGTATATTCAACCGTTCATACTATGAAGAAGTGCTGGTAGTTCGTGTTCATCCAGAAATGCTTCAGAAACAACAACTTCCTTACTTTCCCAATGGAACAAAGATATGGAAGCAGCGTTTTGAAGAAATTAATAACTTTGAAAAATATTTGGTTGATAATGGTGTAATTATTCTGAAGTTTTTTCTAAATGTTTCCAAGTCAGAGCAGAAAAGACGCTTTTTACAACGGATTGACTCTCCTGATAAAAATTGGAAGTTTTCAGATAATGATGTCCGAGAACGAGCTTTTTGGGATGATTATATGAATGCTTATGAAGAGGTTTTTAACAATACTAGTACTAAATGGGCACCGTGGTATATTATTCCTGCCGATCGCAAATGGTTTACCCGCCTGACCG
The DNA here is from genome assembly GCA_015206945.1 of Nostocales cyanobacterium LEGE 12452. GTDB lineage: Bacteria > Cyanobacteriota > Cyanobacteriia > Cyanobacteriales > Nostocaceae > Nostoc. The sequence goes on from JADEXV010000073.1 coordinate 30,525, forward strand.
TTGCCAATATTATTTGCACAAAATTAGAAGAACTAAATCTGCAATACCCAAGGGTTAGTGAAGAACATAAGCAGCAACTTTTGGAGGCAAAACGTATTCTAGAGCAAGAAGATTAACCTGTGAATTTGATAGTTCAAGGCAAAAAAATGCTGAATTAGTTCAGATATACTGTATAATATATGGAGGTAAAAATAAGAAATTGTAACTTTATTAATGCTATTTGTACCAAACGAAGTTATGCAGATAGTCATAGGCCCAAAATCATGATTGATATGGCAGAAAATGCCAAAAATCATCCACCTCACTTTACTAATTCTGCCTTTGATATAGTGGCGATCGCAGCCTCAGCAGGCGGTCTGACTGCTATAGTTAAAGTGCTATCGACTCTACCTGCAAAATTTCCAGCCGCGATCGCGATTGTGCAACACTTGGCCCCCGAACATCCGTCGTTCATGGCAGAAATTCTTAGTCGGCGCACAGATATTACTGTCAAACAGGCAAAAGAGGGGGATTTTATTACTCCAGGAACGGCTTACGTTGCTCCACCCAATCGTCACTTATTGGTAAACGGTGACGGTACACTTTCCTTATCACAGTCAGAATTAGTACATTTTTTACGTCCTTCGGCGGACTTATTATTTGAATCAGTTGCAGCCACTTACAAAGACAGAGCGATCGCTATTGTGTTAACGGGAACGGGTAGCGACGGAGCGATGGGAGTAGAAGCGATCAAAAAAATGGGCGGTACTATCATTGTCCAAGACGTAAAAACCGCCGAATTTGCCGGGATGCCCTCCGCCGCAATTCACACCGGCAATGTAGATTTTATTCTCCCCCTTGACGAAATTTCCAGCACCCTGGTGACTTTGGTGATGGGAGAATCTAACTAAGCTCAGAGGCAGAGAAGATTCGTTTTAAAGTAGAATTTGGTGTCACCATAGTTTAATGAGTCTTTAATACTCATTAATGAGGTTCAGAACTCCTTTAATGAGTCTTTGATACTCATTAATGAGTCTTTGAACTCCTTTAATGAGGCTTTGAACTCCTTTAATGAGTCTTTGAACTCCTTTAATGAGGTTCAGAACTCCTTTAATGAGTCTTTGATACTCATTAATGAGGTTTTGAACTCCTTTAATGAGGTTTTGAAC
>JADEXV010000439.1 GCA_015206945.1 Nostocales cyanobacterium LEGE 12452
AGCTAGGATGAAAATTTCTGGCGCACAGTGGAATGTTGGGAGTGTCAACCAAATTCTTTCTGTTCGTTGTGCTTATCTGAATGGTTTACTTGCTATTTGAGTGTTTCTGCCAAAAGTGGATGCTCCCTCTTTTTCAAACTCATCCCGATTTTTATAAATACTATTCGCCCCCAAAGTACGCAACGCTTCTTTAATTGACTCCTGTAACTGCTTCCCTTCCTCAATCTCTCGTAAAGCCACCCCACCCCGTTTTTTAGATTCAGCTAAATTCACAAATGCGGTTTCAGTTTCTAGCTTGGCTATGCGTTCCTCACTGACTTGAAAATTTAATCTTAGCGGACGTTCTACCGTAATCCGCCAATAGCCAAAGTCTTCGTTATCGAAAATCTTACTAACAATGACATCCTGTTCTTTGCCATCCACCTCAACTTTGCGTTTAGCATTGTCTTGAAACTCACCATAAATTCGGGTTATTTCCTCAATTTGATTGGGCTTACCATCTTCCCCATTACCAATTTCATTACGCTTATTTCCCAAACTACGACTCATTTTTTTGTAATAATGAATTGCGTTAATCAGCTGTATTTTACCTTTGCGTTCTGGAGTTTTATAATTAGTGACAATCCAAATATATGTATAAATTCCAGTATTATAAAATAATTGGTCAGGCAGTGCTGTAATAGCTTCTAACATATCATTTTCAATAATCCATTTGCGAATATCACTTTCGCCACTGCCAGCACTTCCAGAAAAAAGCGGTGAACCGTTAAATACAATAGCAATTCTAGAACCGACATCATCCCGCTTCATCTTAGAAATCATGTGTTGCAGAAACAGAAAAGAACCATCTGATATCCTGGGCAAACCTGCTCCAAAGCGACCATCAAATCCTTTCTTCTCATACTCGTTTTTGACGTAGGTTAGTACCTTCTTCCATTCCACGCCAAATGGTGGATTAGATAACATATAATCAAATGTTTCGTGTGCCAACCCGTCAGTAGTGAAAGTATTGCCAAACTTAATATTGCTGATATTTTGACCTTTAATCAACATATCAGATTTACAGATTGCGTAGGATTCTGGGTTAATTTCCTGACCAAAAACTACAGGCTTAGAGTTTTGATTAAGTTCTTTAATGTACTCTTCTGCTAAAGACAGCATTCCACCTGTTCCACAGGCAGGGTCATAGATAGTTGTCACAATACCTTCTTGAGTTAGAATATTGCTGTCATTGAGAAACAGTAAGTTAACCATCAGCCGGATAACTTCACGGGGTGTAAAATGTTCCCCTGCGGTTTCATTAGATAGTTCCGAAAATTTGCGAATCAATTCTTCAAAGACATAGCCCATCTCCATGCTGTTTACTTCATCTGGATGAAGATTGATTTCAGCAAAGTTTTTGACAATTAAAAATAGTAGATTTGCTTCATCTAAACGATTAATTTGGTCAGTAAAATTAAAATATTCAATAATTTCTCTTCCAGCAATAGAGAAGCCATTAATAAAGTTTCTGAGATTAGCAGCTACATTATCTGGGTCTGCCTTGAGTTTTTGAAAGGTAAACTGGCTAATGTTGTGAAAAGTTACGCCAGCTTTCTGATTTAATAACGGCTCTGGATTTTTCAGATTCATGGACTTTAATTTGGTTTCGTAAAATTCCATGACTACTGCTTTTGTTGGCTCTAGAACACAGTCCAAACGGCGCAACACTGTAAACGGTAATATAACTTTACCGTAGTCAGCTTGTTTATAATCACCGCGTAAAAGTTCAGCAATACTCCAAATAAAACCGGCAAGCTTTCTTACTTTTTCCGTTCGAGACATTAAAAACTCCAAGGTAGACTCATCAACTGTAATGTTTTGGAAGCCAGCTAACTCACATTTTGCACCAGACGACTGGAAGTTGCAGCTATAAAGACAAAACCCGCCTCTGCTGGTTTGAAGCTATTGCTTGCCATAATCATCTTATGTATGGTCAAATAAATAATCTATCACTGCCGCCAAGTTTTCCATTATTACAGCTTCGTTGCGTCCCGTGTATCTCTGCGTTCATTCCATCAAAATCAAGCGCAGAGGATCTAAACGCACATACCAAGGAAAAGGTTGGTCTTTCATAATCGCCCATTTTTCTTTAAAGACTTCAGCTTGCAGATGGTAGTCTTGAGAGTTCTTGCCAACAGAATTTAATTTGAGAAACAACGTCATTCGATGGGGCGTTTCACTTGTTCGTACTACCCAGCAGGGAAAAGTATTTTCCTGGGATGAGTCGTTGGTAAAAATGAACTGATGGGCACGAATGCCGATGTGAGATAATTCGCTCTTGATTGGTTCAATTATTTGAAGGGTACAATCCCAATCAATTGCTTCTACTTGTTGCGATGATTGGAGAACAACGCGGGAAAAATTTTTACATCCAGTAAGTTGGGCAACACTAACGGTAGCAGGATGCTTAAAAATATCATGTTTGCTGCCATAATGAACGGCTCTACCATGCTCCAATACCAACAGATTTGGGCATATCCGATAAGCTTCTTCCATATTATGAGTGACAAATAGAGTCACACCTTGATAGCCAGCAAGAGTTTCTGTCATTTGCTGCTCTAATTGACTACGCAGATGGGTGTCAAGTGCCGAGAACGGCTCATCTAAAAGCAATGCTTCCGGTTGACTTGCTAATGCTCTTGCTAAAGCTACCCGTTGTTGTTGTCCTCCAGAAAGCTGATGCGGATAGCGATCGCCTAATCCCTGTAACTGCATCGCTATTAGTTGCTCCTCCACCTGCACTCTAATGCTCCCAGCCGATAGTTTTTTGGGCAAGCCGAAAGCGATGTTTTGCGCCACACTCATGTGTGGAAATAGGGCGTAATTCTGCACCAAAAAACCGATACGGCGATCGCGGCTGGGTAAATTAATTCCCTGTTCGGAGTCAAACAGTACTCTGTCATTTAAAACTATGCGTCCACTAGAGGGCGTTTCTATCCCTGCAAGGCAGCGCAAAATCATGCTCTTACCTGCTCCAGAACCCCCCAACAATCCCAAAGGTTGCTCATCAGTAGTGAAAGCAACTTTTAAATCAAAGCTAGTAAGTATTTTTTCAATGTTGACAAACAATCCACCAGATTCAAAGCTAGAGTCCGGGGTATAAATA
>JADEXV010000074.1 GCA_015206945.1 Nostocales cyanobacterium LEGE 12452
CCTTTATTCCCCATTTTATGGATTTAAAGTCTCTCGTTCGTGACATTCCAGATTTCCCGAAACCCGGAATTTTATTTCGGGATATTACTACGTTACTGCGCGATCCAGAGGGACTGCGCTATACTATTGACTTTTTAACACAAAAATGCAATGAAGCTGAAATAACAGCTGATTATGTCATTGGTATGGAGTCGAGGGGATTCATTTTTGGTGCACCTTTGGCTTATAAATTAGGAGCTGGTTTTATTCCCATCCGCAAAAAAGGAAAGTTACCAGCAGCCGTTCACTCAATTGAATATCAACTAGAGTATGGTACAGATTGCCTAGAAGTGCATCAAGACGCTTTACACCAAGGTAGCCGAGTTTTGATTGTCGACGACTTGATTGCCACGGGTGGAACAGCGAGTGCCACAGCCAAATTGGTGCAGAAAATTGGCTGCGAACTAGTAGGATTTGGGTTTATTATCGAGCTACGGGATTTACAAGGGCGTACACATTTACCAGACGTGCCAATTATCTCTTTAATTGAATATTAGTCATTAGTCATTGGTCATTAGTCACTTGTACTGAGTTTCGACTGCGCGGTAATCGAGCGAAGTCGAGATTCAACTACCGCGTAGTCGTTGGCGCAGCCTCTCGTAGAGAAGTATTGGTCAATAGGAAAACAACTGGCAAAGGACAAATGACAAAGGATAAATGACAAAGAACAAATGACAAAGGACAAAATATAAATGACATCTACGAAAATTTCCTTGGAGACAGGTCGGGATTGGCTAATCGGGCTAGTCACGAGCGAAACTTTTGTTTATGTGGCAAAGCGACTATTGCAGGCACTGCTAACTTTGTTGTTGGCGTCAGCGTTGTCGTTTTTCATCATTCAACTCGCACCCGGTGATTATGTAGATACGCTACGGCAAAATCCGAAAATATCTCCAGAAAGAATTGAGGAAATCAAACGGCAGTTTGGTTTGGATAAGTCTTGGCCAGAGCAATTTGGACTATGGCTATGGCGAATTTTGACCAAAGGGGATTTTGGCACGAGTTTTATTTATCAACGTTCAGTGGCATCACTGTTGTGGGAACGAGTACCAGCGACTTTGCTATTAGCTATCGCATCTTTAATTGTCACATGGGCGATCGCCATCCCTCTAGGGATCTTTGCCGCGGTCAAACAAAATAAGCCAGCAGACCGGATTTTACAGGTGATTAGTTACGCTGGACAAGGCTTTCCCAGTTTTATCACTGCCTTAGCGCTGCTGGTTTTAGCCCAAATCACCTCGCCGTTGTTCCCAGTGGGTAGCATGACTAGCATCAATCACTCAGAACTGTCGTGGTTTGGCAGAATCTTAGATATCGGCTGGCACATGATTTTACCCACCATTGCACTCTCAATTACTAGTTTTGCTGGTTTGCAACGCATCACTCGCGGCGAATTATTAGATGTCCTGCGTCAAGATTACATCCAAACAGCTCGTGCCAAAGGGTTGCCAGAAAACCGCGTCATTTACGTTCATGCACTCCGCAACGCCATAAATCCCTTAATTACTTTATTAGGTTTTGAATTAGCTGGTTTATTAAATGGTGCCTTCATCGCCGAATTTTTCTTCAACTGGCCTGGTTTAGGGAGATTGGCTTTACAAGCTTTACAAGCTCAAGATTTATATTTATTAATGGCAAGCTTGATAATGGGCGCAGTACTGCTGATTGTTGGCAATTTAATCGCCGACTTGATGCTCAAAGCAGCCGATCCACGCATTCGCCTAGAAAATCTCAATTAGCAGCAATTCTAAAATTCAAAAAATCAAAACTTATTGGGCGTTTTCCAGAGTCTTGTAAAGTATCAAACAACAAAGAGGCAGCCAGAGTGCGGATATTGTTGAAGAAAGTGTTGCTTATTCCTCATCCTATCTTGAATTTAGCTACTCTCAGTTTCAAGCTATTTCTGCACGCTGTAAAAAATTGTGAATTGCTATTTAACTAATTATTTTACTAAGATTTAGACTTAGGTTTTTACACTTGTATATTTAAGAGTTTTTTCTAAGCGGGCGGCGGGAATCGAACCCGCATTAATAGCTTGGAAGGCTATAGTTTTACCACTAAACTACGCCCGCAAATTTCCAACCCTATAAACTTAACACGGTTTCTGTAAAAATTCAAGCATTTAGTTGGAATTTGCAGCTTGCATTTTGATCCTGACATACAAATTGCTCAAGTCTGGTTTTGTGCCATTGTTATTGTGGGCAGCAAGAAAGTTTTCTGTTTTGAAAATTTCGCTCAGGGCTTGCTCGTATGTACTTTTTTCACTTTGCAGTTTTGCTGGTTCTATTTCTAGAACTACAGCCTGTTGAAAGTTGCCATTCCGATCAATTATCAAGCTAGCCAAGAGTTGTGCTGGCTCAAGTCCCGAATTGTGGACAAGAAAACTTGGGTCTAATTGTTTTGTGTTGCTTCCTTTGTATAAAGCGATAACGTCGGGTAAAGCATCTTGTCGGAATCCTTTTGATTGTATCAAGCTAATCACTTCATCTCTAGATAAGGGAGCTACTATTGCTACCGATGCTCCTTTAGTCGAAGTTGCTGGAGTTTCTCTAGTTGAAGTCGCTGGAGTTTCTCTAGTTGAAGTCGCTGGAGTTTCTCTAGTTGAAGTCGCTGGAGTTTCTCGAGTCGAAGTTGGTGGAGTTTCTCGAGTCGAAGTTGGTGGAGTTTCTCGAGTTGAAGTTGGTGGAGTTTCTCTAGTTGAAGTTGGTGGAGTTTCTCTAGTCGAAGTCGCTGGAGTCTCTCTATTTTCAGGTTCTGAAACTGGTCGATTTGATGAAATACCTGTTGGTAGTTGCGTTCCCTTTCCCAGTTTAATTTCTTGACGACGGTTCCAAGGTAAATTACCGACTGGAACTGTAGGTGTCGGTGTAACTTTAGCTATAGGTTGCGGCGTGGCTTTAGGTGTCGGTGTGGCTTTAACTATAGGTTTCGGCGTGGCTTTAGGTGTCGGTGTGGCTTTAGCTATAGGTTTCGGTGTTGGCGTGGGGACTATTTGCTGTCTAGAAGGTTTGCTATTAGGTTGAGAGGTGTAAATTTGGCTCTTTTTCTGGAGATTTTCAGGAGAATTTATTGCGCCAAAATCTTGATTTCTAGGCGTAGTTCGTGCTGTTTGTGATGAACGTGCTGGTACAGACTTTTGAGTTGAGGATAGTGGCTTTGACGAAACTATTTTGGCTGTTGATTTTGTTTTAGGAGCAATGTCTATCAATTCAACGGGAACAGCAGATTGATTTTGCTGGGGAAACCACAGACTAAATGCATTAGATGAGCGCATCAGCCAGAACACCAGCAAGTGCAGAGAGACTGAACTGACAACGACAAAAATCCACAAACCTGGTGGATCGGTGTGTCGTCTCCAGACCTGGTCTGGAATTGGAGTTTTGTCTGCAACCGATGGTGTCATATTATATAAACTGGATATGATTATGCACTTTTACTCATTGGTAATGCTTTAAAATACCAGTCTAAATTTTAGCGATTAACCATTACCTCTGGTGAAACAGCAAAAGTCAAAACTGTTTCATCGACTCCTTTAAGTTCTAGCGGACTCCCTTTAGTAATTTCTCCTTCTTGTAAATAATCTGCTACGGCAGCAGAAACTAGAATCGTACCGGGAACAGCGGCAGCTTGCAACCTTGCGGCAATATTCACACTTGGGCCAATAGCAGTATAATCAGCGCGTTCAGCGCTACCAAACATCCCCACAACAGCAGTACCTTGGTGAATACCACACCGGAACTGTACGCTAGTAAGTTTGTCGCTATCAAATACACCTTGCTCTCGCCAGCGCTGGTTCAAGTCAGCCAGTGAGCGGTGCATTGCTCTTGCTGTATTAATGGCACGACGTACTTGTTCGTTAGGGGTTAGTTCTTCCGGCGCTCCATATAAAGCTAAAATAGCATCTCCCATAAATTTATCTACAGTACCGCCATTGCTAAAGACAACTTTGGTCATTGCTTCTAAATATTCATTTAGCAGCTCTGCAACTCGTCGGGATCTGAGAGTATTTGCTAGCTGTGTAAAACCCACAATGTCGCTAAATAAAACTGTAATTAAGCGTGGTTCTGGGCGCAAATCTAACGTTAAATCTCCGGTTGCGGCTTTTTGCACCAACACAGCAGGTAAAAAGCGCTTTAGCACCGATTCTGTTAGATAAGTGTTTAACTCCACAATTCGACGTTCATTTTCTTTCAACGCTAAAAGATTGCGAACTTCCGCCAAAAGTTCCCGATCGTTGAATGGTTTTGCTAAATAAGCGTCCGCGCCATGTTCTGTACCTTCGATGCGGGTTTCTTCATCTACTTTCGCTGTCAGCAGAATGATTGGTGTTCCTTTCAACGTCTCCTCATTGCGGATCATCTGAATCATCTCAAGTCCGCTCACTAACGGCATCATTAAGTCAGTCACAATCAAGCTGGGTAGAATTTCCTTAGCTCTATTGTGCCCTTCATGACCGTTACGAGCTGTCTGTACATAATAGCCATTACGGCGGAAAATTTCAGATACATAGGTTCGTAAATCGGGGTTGTCATCTACAACTAAAATTGAGTGCTGAGTCTTATGTGCTGAGTCTTGAGTATCAACACTGGGGGAGAGGTTTATTGTAATATCTTCAATATTGTCTGTTGTTGACTCTACTAGTTCTAAATCAGCTAATTCTACGCTAGCGCGGCTTGTATTCACTTCGGTAGGCGTTTCTAGTACTTGCTGTGCAGGTAAATGAGCATTTCCAGTCACCAGCCATAAACTAAAAGTAGTACCTTCACCATAAACTGATTCCACAGTGACTTGACCACCATGTAATTCTACTAATTCTTTAACTAAAGCTAAACCCAAACCACTGCCTTCATAGGAGCGGTTTGCTGAACCTTCAGCTTGGCGAAAGCGCTCAAATAGGTGGGGAATTTGTTCTTTAACAATACCAATTCCAGTATCTTGCACTTGTAATATGCAGCGATCGCGCTCAGATTTTAGTCTGACACCGATCGTCCCACCTTCGGGAGTAAACTTCATGGCATTTGACAAGAGATTATAAACCACCTTGTCAAATTTTTCCATGTCCAAGTACACCCTCGAACACTCATCTAACTGGGTGACTAGATGCAGTTTCTTTTTCTCACAGTAGGGACGAAAAGATTCAACTATTTGGCTGACAAATTCGACTAAATCACAAGGATGAAAGCTAGGCTGCATTCTCCCTGCATTCAGGCGTTGTAAATCCAGGAGTTGATTTACCAGTCGCAGCAGGCGGCGGGAGTTACGCAGGGCGATCGCACTTTGAGAGTAAGATAATCCCTCACCAGCTGCCACCGCCGACTCTAAAGGCCCTTGAATCAAGGTAATCGGTGTGCGAAACTCATGGGAAATATTTTGGAAAAATTCGGTTTTTTGTTTGTCTAATTCCAGTAAGCGTTCCGCTTGTTGGCGAGTTTTTTGATACAAGTGTGACTGCTGCACAGCGATCGCTGCTTGCGCTGCTACTGCTTTCGCCAAATCAATATCAGATGGCAACCACTGGCGTACTTTTTTACCTTCGTGCAAAGTAATACTACCAATACATTTACCATCAGCCAATAATGGTACAAACATTAGCGATCGCGCTGGCATTTTTAAAGGCAAATCAAAACCCCGCACATCTGAGGGAGAATGGCTCACATTACCAATGACCACAGGTTCATGTGTCTGTAGCATTTGTTGGAGGATGGGATTTTCCTGAATCGATGCTTGAGAATAGGGTAATCTCTGGTTTGGTAAATGATGATTGCTACTTGAATTATTATCTGGAGCTGGCGCTCTTAAATTTTCTAGATGTTGAAAACTGTCATACAAACCCACACACTCAACAAACTCATCTTCCTCTGTCCACAAAGACAAGACGCAGCCATCAACTTGTAAAGCTTGTCCCAATTGTTGGGTAATTGCCGCAAAGATATCTTGAGGATCTAGGCTAGAGCGAATCGCGCTAGTAATCGTATTAATCAAGCTCTCTCGCTTGGCAAGGGCACGTACTTGTTCGTAAGCATAAGCTTGAGACAAAGCTAAGGCTGCCTGATCTGCTACCATCAACACTAACTGCACCTCATCCTCACCCCAGAAGCGAGGAACAGAACACTGGTGCAGTGCTAGCACTGCCATCAGTTCTTGTTGGCAGATCAATGGCACAACTAAACTAGAACAAATGTTAGCAGCAGCAAAAGCTTGCCCACGCTCGCGCAGTTCGGGAGTGTTACCGTGAATGCGCTCATCATCGATCACATCGTGAATCACTTGAACTTCACGGGTTTCCCACACTGTCTGAGCCAAAAGAGGCAGAGGAGTTGCAGAGGATATAGTCGGCACAGAGGAAAGACTTACTGCTACTTCCGCTCCGATCTCCTGCACCTCTGTTTCTTCAGAAAGAGGCTTCTGATAAATAAACCCCTTATCCGCTAACTGCTCATCTTGGAAGGGACGCAAAAGACAGACATCCACCTCCAACATGTGACCCACTGTATCTACAATTGCTTGCAAAATTTGTCTGTAGTCTAAAGCACTACGAATCGTATTGGTAACGGTATTTAGCAGCGATTCTTGACGGAGTGTACGGGTAAGTTCGCGAGTTCTAGCTTTGAGGACATTGTGGGTATCCAAAGCTTGGCGTACCACTGCTTTTAGTTCCTCCGCTTCCCACGGTTTCGTTACATATTTAAATACCTTGCCAGCATTGATTGCTTCCACCAGGTCTTCGACATCGGTGTAGCCAGTTAAAATAATCCGGATAATATCTGGATATTGAGTTGCTGTCAGGCTCAAAAATTCTGTACCGCTCATCATTGGCATCCGCTGATCGGAGATGATCACCGCGATCTCTCCCTCTTGAGCCAGCAGATCGAGGGCGGCAGGGCCAGAGGTTGCCCTTAGCACCTTATAATCACGATAGAAAGTGCGGTAAAGCAAGTCAAGGTTGTCTGGTTCATCATCGACAACCAAAATTTTAGGCTTACTGTTTGCTTGGGATTTCATGCACCGCTTTCCTGCTGCAACGGCAGTCGGATAAAGAATAATCTGATCAGGTAAGGATTTTTCTGAGTCAGGTAAGAGCAGAGCATTTCGACCAATAGGGCTGTTTGGCTACATGACTGCTGAGTGTAAGAGCGTTTACTCACAGTAATTCGTCTCAATTGCTTGTGCCGATTACCGTTTGCGTTGGTGCAGTGTAATTGCTTTCATTGTCAGTTTTAGTGTTACAGAGTCGACGCTTGCCTGCCAAATCTTTTTTCACCTCCTGTGAGCAATCTCTGATAATACATACAGCGCTCATAGCCAACTGAAAAATCCAGATAAAGCTGCATATTAAGTTTTCCCTCCACAGCTGTTGTAATAACACTTGCGGGTAAATTTTATTTATGGTAGTCATGGTAGAGTCAGCAAAATTAAAACAATAAGAATTAAAGCCAAAGTATACTATTAGACAAATACCTCTTTCTAATTTAGCAATCAGAACTATCATTAAGATAAGTGGTAGTGGTTGAGGAGTTAGAGATTAGGGATTAGGGAACCTTACAGATTCTTGTCCCAGGAGATGTACAGCCTATTTGGATAGACTTGGTAGCAAAGTAGTGTCAGTGTAGCAGCAACTGCAAAAACAAGTTCAGTACTGCAACCAAGGGTGGTTTGAAACCAGAGTTTGCCAATAGTGTACTTACTTAACAATTTTGGAGATGCTGCTTACAGACAAGTTATGCTATTCCTCTGCCCACTCGCTTAAAGCTCTATCACTTTACAGATGTTTTGTGGCAATCAGTTTGATATTCTGGCTACCTAAAATAAGGGATGCAATGAATATACTGACTTTAAGGTTATAGATTTATGAAGTTCTAACTCCTAATCTCTTTCAAAAATGCAAGTTATAAAATTCCAAGCCAAAGTGTAAAAATTTGTTTAATCGACAATAAAAAGCGAATTAGCAATATTGGTTTAGTTAAATCTCCTGGACAACTCTATAAGTTCTGATTTAGTTTAAATCTTGTTTTAGGATATTTGAGAAAATTTTTGTTGAATAAAATCAATACTAAACTAGCCTTGAAATATCGGTTTTTTCACCCATACCACCAACAGCCAATCGATCCAGATTTCTGCCAATTCCAAATTCGTACAGCTATACCTGCTGATTTGATTGATGTTGCCCAAATTATTACTGAAAGCTTTCACTCCCACAAGGGTATATGGGGATGGGCTTTCCCGTTGCTACGTTTGGGTATTTACGAAGACTTAAGGCATCGGATGGCATCACCTGCGCCACGTCATCTTTGCTTAGTTGCCCTTGAAGCTACTACTGGTGAGGCTAATAACTTAGTAGGAAGTGTGGAAATGGGTGTACGCTACAGTAATGATTCATGGAGCCAGGTTGGTGTAGGTTTTCCTTACCTATCTAATTTAGCGGTTCACCCAAAATACCGTAGACACGGTGTGGCTTCAGGATTACTTACTAGCTGTGAAAAAGTCTCTCGCGAGTGGGGATTTCAAGACTTATATCTCCATGTTTTAGAAAATAACCATCAAGCACGACAGCTTTATTTCAAGCTGGGATATCGAGTGCATAAAGTCGAATCTAATTGGAATACATTTCTTCTAAGACGCTCAAGCCAGATATTATTGCACAAGCACCTGAGTGCTGATTCTATTATCTGAGTTTTGTTTTGGTAATTGTCAAGTTTTGTATTCTGCTCCAATTAATTCGATAAAATCTGTAACTTATAGCGGTAAGTAAACACAAACTCAGCTAAACCACGTCTACCTTGAAAACCATAGTTATTTTGACTCAGAGAAAGCTCAAAACTCAAGCCAGGACTAAATAATATATTCTTATTAAGATCTCCAAATTTTCAAATGGATGGAGTTGAATGATAAATTTAGGCAATATTAGCTAAATATCCATATAAATCCGCTTTGATTTCGAGGACTGACTTGGTTTAGTAGACAAGAGCTAAGATAAAGAAGGACTTTGAGTTATACTGAGTTTTTTCACGTAATCAAATAAGAGTCCTATTATTCAAAACTAAAACATGTTTGTTAATTTACGAAGCGAGTAAATAGCTTTTGATAATTTTTTTTCTCAAAATAATATTTGATTTAAAGTTTTTACGAAAAATCTCCTTTTCCTTATAAACAAATTATCTTTTTGGTAAATATTGCTAATATTAAAAAATGTTAAATTTAGCTTTTGGGATTTATGGTTAATAAATTTTTTAAAGCATTCGATATAGATGAAAATGAACTATAATGGGAGCATGCACGAAATTGCGTTGAAAGAAATCATTACTTCCTCATAATAACTTTGTAATTCATTTATTGATCTTTATAGAAACTTTAAGAAAACACAAGTATAGTTTACAGACAAATCTAGTTATATCTCATAAAATATAATCACTCAATTACTAAAACAATGCCTATATATTGCTATTTTTAGTTGGATTGGTCAGAAAGGTCTTGATAATAAAAGAATTCAAAAACTTCATTTGATATAACAGCTAGTTCCGTTTTGAAGTGCATACTACAACAACATTCATTAAAAGTTTAAAAAACATGGATAGCGAACAGCATCGACGCTATCAGACCTCTATGGTATCAACTTATTACCCTGAAACTACTTTCCTTGACTCTGTTGTCATGTCAGACGGAACTGAGCAATCACAAGGCTCGGATATCCTTACACGTTTGCACAGTGGAGAAGTTTTCATCGTCAATAGTCGGAGGCGAAATGGATTAATACTCTTTAAACGCTACCATGCAGAGTTTGCTGGGCCTGGGGCTGCTGTGGGTGGGGATTACGATTGTGATTGCCAAAGGGCACTGCCTATAGGTAATCTTTCTTTATTAACTCCTGAATCTAATGAAGAACGCCAGAAGGCTTACTTGATTAGGCGACAGTGGATTCGATTGATCAAACAAATTACAGAAAATCCACTGCCTGGGCAGCGAGTCCAGAAAATTCTCGATCAATTTGAACAATACTTTCCACCAGAAATAGTGGCTATTTTGCCGGATGTTGCCTTTGCTCTTTTAGTGGGTGTGCTGCCACAAACTGTCGGAGTAGTACGCCGTTTGGGCAGTGAGGTAAACAGCAGGTTTAATTACTGAGTAAATTGCTAAGATGACAAATTTGCCAAAGCAGCTTTTACTCGATTAACGGTGCGGGCGTTTTCTTCTATCGTTCCGACAGTAATTCGCAATCCTCCGCTAATGTGCCGTACAAGAGTGCCGAGTGTTCTAAGTTTCTGGTGGAAAGTTTTTAAAGCAGCTTCTTGTGAATTAAAGCCATTTGGTTTAAGACGCAGGTAAATAAAGTTGGCAGCACTTGGAGTAATTTGTAGTTCCGGTTGCTGGGATAATATTTCGATGAGTTTAGCTCGTTCACTCAGGGTTTGGGGAATAGATTCCAGCAAAAGTGTACGATTTTGTAAACCAACTAAGGCAGCTGCTATCGAAAAACTGGGAAGATTGTAGGGTAAGCGAACTTTTTCTAAAATGGCGATCGCTTCGGGATGAGCGACGCAATAACCAATACGGAGAGATGCCAATCGGAAAGCTTTAGAAAAAGTGCGCAATATCACCCAATTAGGATGCTGTGCTAATTCACCTACTAGGGTAGTTTGGCTAAATTCAAAGTAAGCTTCATCGATTACTACTAAAATATGCTGTGGCAAGCTTCTTAACCACGCTAACTCTGCCTCAGTTAAGCTATTAGCAGTCGGCGAATTGGGATGGACTACGAAAACTACGCGAATGGGGGGATTTTGAGTTTGTTCGATCGCAGACTGTGCGGCGCTTATGTCAATTTCAAAAGTTGTTTCATTTCTACCCACCGCCACTACAGGAATGCTCAAAGTTTGCGCCAAAATCCCGTACATTGAGAAAGTGGGATTGGCAACAAGAATTGACCCTTCTCCTCCTAGACAGGTGGCGATTAATAAAGAGCGGATTAGTTCATCTGAACCATTACCAACAGAAATATTGGCAGCAGTAAACAAGGATGATGAGAGGGCGGCTGACTGATTAATATACTCAGCGATCGCATCCTTAAGTGTTTCATGTCCACCATCAGGATAACGATTTGTTTCAATGACTTGCTGATACGTCCATGCCAGCTTCTCTTTTAGCTCAGGCGGTAAATCGTAGGGGCTTTCATTTGTATCTAGCCGATCGAACTGTGTGGGAACAGAATCGGCTGTATCGCTGCTAGGATGAGGTTTATAGGCGGTGAATTTGGCTAAATCTGACCGGATGAAGGGAAGCATAGTTTTAGTCATTAGTCATTGGTCATTAGTCATTGGTCATTAGTAACTAACAAAGGACAAATGACTAAGGACATTATTTATGTGTGAGTCTAATATTTTACAACTTCAAGGTAATTGGCAAAAGAGGCGAATTGCCTGCCAAGTTTCTTCCATAACATTACCCAAGGCGTGGTCACTGTCGAGTTCGACTAACTCCACCCAAGGACGCGATCGCGCAAAGTCACGACTAGTTTCGATCGGAATGACTTCATCCTTTTTGCCATGCAAAATCAGTGTGGAGATAGGGCGTTGCAAAAGCTTTTCTTGATATTGGGCAGCATCTGTAACAAAATCGTAACTTAAGGAAAGCGATCGCCCTTCCCCATAGTGGTAGACCATAATATATTTTTCTTGCTGCCAACGCTCTACTTCTTCATCTCCTAGCTTAGGCAACCAATGGGATAAAAACCCAAAAGCTGGTGCTAGCAAAACTAAGCGTTGCACTTGCAAATTTTTTTGTCCCAAGTGGGCAGCGGTCAAACCACCCAAACTTGAGCCAATGAGTGTTACTGGTGTAGAATCATTGCTGAATTCTGCGGCAACTTGAGTGAGCTGACGAGTGATTGTTAATTGGGAAAAATCACCAGCATTGAGATCGGGAATTTTCAGCCTTGTCTGAATTTGGGTAAAGCGATCGCCTATATCCTGCGCTTTGGCAGATTTAGGGCTGGAAGCAAATCCGTGAAGATATATGTAGTCCAAAGTTGTAAATAGTTAGGAGTTAAAAATTATTGAGTGTTGATAAATTTTTATTTATCATTTTTTGTGGCTCACTTATAATTCATAACTCAAAACTCCTTACTCCTAAGTTTTATTAGCGCATTGTGACAAATTCCTCTGCGGATGACGGATGGATACCCACAGTGGCATCAAAGTCTTTTTTCGTTGCGCCCATCTTGACTGCGATCGCTACACCTTGGATAATCTCAGCGGCACTTTCACCTACCATGTGAGCGCCTAGAACTTTGTCGGTGTTGCCATCAACGACCAACTTCATCATTGTCTTCTCTTGCTTACCAGTCAAACTGTGGTACATGGGGCGGAACCGAGTGCGAAATATTTTGACGGTATCACCGAGTTTTTCCCGTGCTTCGGCTTCTGTCCAGCCGACTGTTGCAGCTTCTGGGCTAGAAAATATGGCTGTAGGCACAGTTTCGTGACTAAATTCGCGGCGATTATTCCCAAATTCGCTATCGGCAAAGGCGCGACCTTCACCAATGGCCACGGGAGTTAAATTGATTCGGTCGGTGACATCGCCAACAGCAAAAATATTTGGCTGACTAGTTTGACTATATTCATTGACTGCGATCGCATTTGTGGTAGCGTATCCAGGCCCTTCTACAGAACTGGCGACAACATCAACCCCAGCGTTTTCTAAACCTAATCCATCTATATTGGGAGTTCGACCGGTCGCTACTAAAAACACGTCGGCAATTACTGGTTCTTGATCGTCTCCTGATAAAGTCAATTTCAACCCTTCTGGCACACGTTCAATTGCTTTCACCACATTATTTTGAATCAGCCGAATTCCGTGGTTTGTCATGCCCTCTTCAATTTCTGTACGGACATCCTCATCAAACCCCTTCAAAATTTTTTCACCTCTAGTAATTTGTGTTACCTGAGAACCCAAACCACGCATAATACAAGCAAATTCCGTGCCGATATAACCAGCGCCAATAATAACGATGTGTTTGGGTTGTTCTTTTAGATGAAAGATTTCGTTAGAGGTAATGCCATGTTCCATCCCTGGTAAATCTGGCTTGACAGGACGCCCACCAACAGCAATTAAAATTTTGTCTGCTGTAACTTTACGTCCATCAACTTCTACAGTGTGGGGGTCTACTAATGTGGCGCGACCAGAAAATAGTTCTACTCCGGCTTTTTCTAAGAAGTTGATGTGTAGCTGCGACAGTCGCCGAACTTCCTTATCTATAGATGTAATGAAATATTCCCAGTCAAACTCAGCATTACCTACTTTCCAACCATAGCCTGAAGCATCACTGAACAGTTCGGGAAAGTGAGAGCCATAGACCATGAGTTTTTTGGGAACGCAACCGCGAATCACACAAGTGCCACCAACTAAATCATATTCAGCGATCGCCACTTTTGCGCCGTAGCTAGCCGCTCGTTTGGAAGCCGCCAAACCTCCAGAACCCGCACCAATTACAAACAGGTCGTAATCAAAAGTCATAAGTTTATGTTCTCTTTAGCAACAAGTGAGTTCCTGGGAACTTACACACAGAACGTGATTGAACTATATAAGGATATCTGGTGAACGCTGTGTAAGTCCTGTCCTTGATTTAATCTAGCGTTAGCAGATGCTATCTGGTCGTAGGGAATATCACTTTTTGCTTTGGCGGCAGTAAAGGCAGTAGTTAACAGTTGTATAGTTCTGCCCTATGCAAAAGTATGACAAAACGTACTACCTTTGGTGGTTCGCAGAGCATTTTTTACCCCCATTAGCAATTTTTATGTACTTGGAGAGTCAGTTGGGGTTACTGGTGTTGGATCTGTTGGAGTTACAGGCGTTACAGGTGTTGGATCTGGTGAGGTTACAGGTGTTGGAGTTACTGGTGTTACGGGTGTTGGATCTATTGGCGTTACTGGTATTGGAGTTACTGGTGTTGGATCTGGTGAGGTTACAGGTGTTGGAGTTACTGGTGTTACGGGTGTTGGATCTATTGGCGTTACTGGTGTTGGATCTGGTGGGGTTACAGGTGTTGGAGTTGCTGGTGTTACTGGTGTTGGATCTGGTGAGGTTACAGGTGTTGGAGTTACTGGTGTTACGGGTGTTGGATCTGGTGAGGTTACAGGTGTTTGAGTTACTGGTGTTACGGGTGTTGGATCTGGTGTTACGGGTGTTGGAGTTACTGGTGTTACGGGTGTTGGAGTTACTGGTGTTACGGGTGTTGGCTCAATTGTGGTGTCGGGTGTTGTCTGAGTTTGGGTGACTGGTGTTGTCTGAGTTTGGGTGACTGGTGTTGTCTGAGTTGAGGTGTCGGATGTTGTCTGAGTTGAGGTGTCGGGTGTAGGAGTTAGCTTCATTTCAAATACTCCCTCGCCTTTTATAGGTGGCTGTGCTTTCAAAGCCGCAGTAGTTTCGGCTTGAACACTGGTGATTGCAGGATCAGGCGTAGGTACAGGGTTCTGCCTGTTCAAATCAAGTTCCCGAACCATCTGGCTCGTTTCATAAAAATTTCTTAGATCAAAATCATATAACCTCTGAAATTCGCCTTTAACTATAATCACCATTTGCCCTGCTTCCAACACCTGAGTTTGAGAAGCTTTCTTGTTAGAAACTTCAATGCCGCTATTTGTCAGCGCACCCACAATCGTGGTGTCTGTTTGTTGGTCGTAGCGTACAAATAATGCTGAACCACGAATTGCTGCTGCTGCATTTGGTGTTTGTATACGTGTTTGCCCCTTTCCTGGTGGGATAAGCAACAACACAGTCCCATTTGTCAGTTTAAAGTCACGAGTTTTCGGCAAAAATTGAAATAACGCCTGTTCTCCAACTCGTGCCAAAGAGCCATCATTAAAACGCAAATCTGCTAGGGAAGCTCGACCAGTTGACAACCCGTCCCCAGGAGTCATTGCATCTAATTTGCGTGCAGGACGTTTCTTTAATTTATCTTTGGGTATCAGTTGTACGATGTTGCGGAGGTTCTGAATCTCTGCTCGCGTTAGAGGAGTTATAGCGCCTACGCTATCTGGCAGAGGTAGTACTATAACTCCCCATAAACCAATCACTAATAATGGAAACGATTTATAAAACATAGTTTGAGAATTTTTGACCTTCAATTAATATCATAAAAATTAAAGTTTAAGCTAATGCTAATTGTTGTAGGAGTTTTTTTAGGTAAATTAGTTTAAATTTTAATTTAGATTTAATGCATAAAATAGATAATAAGTGAGATATATATTTACTTAGATTTAAGTTTTGCTTATGAAACTGAAATTGTATGTAATCAAGTTCGTGGGAAATTGAAAAGCTAGTATTTGATATAAAAAAATAAACGAAAAGTACTTTACATATAACCCTTTATAATCACTTCAAGCAGAGAGTCATTAATTATGGTGGACAATAACTTGCTAAAATTTGTTGTAAAATTGTCTACTAGCTGTATTCCACTAAAATTTAAGCAGGTATTTTATCGGAGCATCTCAGTTTTACAAAAAAATCTGGGAAAAATCCGAAAATAAGCAATTTTAGTTTGTAGTTTCAGTATATACCTACAAAGCTAAAATAGATGCAATCAACTGTATCTTTGTAGCCGGAACTTCCGATACAGCTTGTGGGTCTACATTTGCCAAACGCAATTAATGCGATCTAACCAGATGCAACTCAAGAACTGGAAAAATTTGTTTTTTTGTATTTTGTTAACGTCCAGTGGTGGAAGTTGGTGTTGCATTAGAGTAGATGCGGCAGAATCTGCAATTACAGATGTTTTGCATCCTAATCATTTAGCAACTATACAGGTAACTCATGAGCAGTTATGTCATAAGTTAGAGCAAAAAGCAATTAACTCTTTGTGCAAGCTGTCGAGTGAGTCACATACTTTAGACTCTTGGATACCGTTAAATCTGGCACAGCAAACACCAGAAACGACTCAAATCCCAGATCAAACCGAAGAACCTATAGATACTCAAAAGCAAAATGACCCGCCACAGCTAGAATCGCAGCCAAATAATTTGCCCATATCTCCTTCAGACTCAAAGGAGCGACTATTAAATTTACCTGAAAGAGAGTATTCTCAAAGGCGAGAGAGGTTGATAGAACTGCTACGATCGCCAAAACTACCATTTGAATCTAATAGCGATCGCGAATTGGGGTTACGGGTGCGGTTACGACCCCTAGAACAACAACCCCTAGAACAACAGCTACCACCACCGACAGAACAACCTGTACCTCAGTTTAAACCTATCGGCTATCTACAAGGACGTGTTGGCTACTTCCAAACGAGTAACATATTTTCCTCAAATGATATTCCCATAGAAGATGGTTTAATTATTTCTGGACTGACACTAGCCTCTACATATTTCCCTTTGGGATCTAAAACTTTTTTAAATGGCTCAATTGATGGCAATCTGATTCGTTATATAAATCAGTCAGAATATGATTACAATCAGGTGAGATTTAATCTCGGTATTTACCAGCAGCTATCCCAACGAATGTTTGGAGAAATCAGTTGGAGCAATCAACATTTATTTTATGCCAACAGCAGCGATCGCCTGGATAGTTTCAAAACAGGCGATCGCTTTTTAAATGAAAATTCCCTACAACTATCGTTGGGACGCCGAGATCCTTTAACTTCAAGATTAACCCTAGATAGCTTCTACGAATTGAGTGTAAATTTTGCCGATCCCCAAAGTCGTAATCGGATAATCAATTCCTTTTGGGTGTCTCTGAACTACTACTTGCAAAAGCCTCTCCAGGTTGGTATTGGCTACCAGATGTACTTGTCAGACTTTACACAACGCGATCGAGAAGACGAATTTTATCGGCTATTCGGACACTTAAATTACCGAATATCCGACACCATTAATATGAATGTCCAAGCGGGAGTAAGTTTAGGTAGTTCAACCGCCGAAAACATTGATTTTGATGGCTGGTTTTTCACTATTAATTACGGTTTTCAATTAGGTCGGTTTTGAAGTTTGTCCTTTGTCATTAGTCATTTATCCTTTGTGATTTATCCTTTATTAAAAACTAATGACCAATGACCAATGACCAATGACTAATGACTATAAATATGAAATCCAATCACTCCAGCTACCAGCATAAAGCTTACCCCTGCTAATACCAGCTAATTCTAAAGAAAGCAAATTCACACAAGCAGTAACGCCAGAACCGCAATATACCAATATTTCTTCCGCGGTTTCTAGCTTTTCCCACCGACGGCGTTGTTCTTCTTGAGGGAGTAGGTAGCCAGAAGAGTCTGTAACTTCTTGCCAGGGATAGTTGACTGCACCGGGAATATGTCCAGCAATTCGATCGATTGGCTCTCGTTCGCCTCGGTAGCGATCGCTCTCTCTTGAATCTACCAATACTGCCTCATGGCTATCTTTCCGGCTTTTCACCGCTGTAATATCTACCATCTTTTCTGTTTGTACTTGAGCGACAAACGTACCCATTCGGGGGGAAGGAATAACATCTGTAACAGAATACCCAGCTTTTTGCCATCCAGCCAAACCGCCATCTAGTACTGCTACTTGCTCATGTCCTAGATAGCGCAACAGCCACCATAGGCGAGCCGCAAAGGCAAAGCGCGAATCATCATAAGCTACAACTAAACTTTTTTGGTAATTTACCCCAATTGCTGCCAATTTGTTAGCTATATCATTAGGGTTAGGTAAAGGATGTCTCCCGCCATGCTTACCCACTGTACTGGAAAGATCCTGATTCAAGTCTAAATAATATGACCCCTGTATATGACTTTTTTGATACTGTTGTTGTCCTAGTTGTGGATCGGCTAAAGAAAAGCGACAATCCACAATAACGACTTGCGGATCTTCTAGATGTTCAAATAGCCAAGCTGGGGAAACAACAAATTGGGAGCTTGTACTGAGCGACTTGCCTTGAGCGGAGTCGAAAGGAGCCGAAGTATTGGGCATTAGTCATTATTTAGTTTTTTTGTAAAATGTCAGACTTAGAGAATTTTACACCTAAGTTAACAGCAGATGGTTCTTTCACCTTTGTCTCTCAAGAGTTTGGTGAATCCTTTCACAGCCATTATGGAGCTACGCAGGAAAGTTTTTGCAAGTTTGTGGAACCCACTCAACTGACTACAGCAGCGCAAAAACCGATCTTGCGACTATTGGATGTTTGTTATGGCCTGGGATATAACACAGCTGCTGCTTTGCAAACAATTTGGGACGTGAATCCTAGTTGTTGTGTTGAAGTAATCGGTTTAGAATTGAATCTAGCAGTGCCACAAGCGGCGATCGCTCATCATGTGTTCGACAATTGGAACTGTAAGTATACTGGAATTTTGAAAAAGCTAGCTTTTGAGCATCAAGTGCAAACACCTTGCTTGAAAGCGAAGCTACTAATTGGCGATGCTAGAACTACGATCGCGCTAGTACGTCAGTCGGGTTTCTGCGCAGATGCAATTTTCCTCGATCCCTTTTCACCACCACAGTGTCCTCAATTATGGACTGTTGAATTTATTAAACAGCTGTCATTGTGTTTACATCAAGATGGTTTATTAGCCACTTATTCTTGTGCTGCTGCTGTACGCACAGCACTTTTGTCTGCTGGCTTGGTGATATCTTCTACCCCACCGGTAGGAAGGCGATCGCCTGGGACCGTGGCAACACATCCTCAAAATGCTGAGTCTAAGGACGACTCCCCACTCACTACCCTCTCAGAAGTTGAAAAAGAACACTTGCTAACTCGTGCTGCTATTCCCTATCGCGATCCTCAATTGAGAGATCCAACTGAAGTCATAGTCAGGCGGCGACAACAAGAGCAACAAACCTCTTGCCTTGAACCTGCCTCCCATTGGCGAAAAAGGTGGCTATTAGGAACACAAGGCAGGGATTTTATGGGAACTAGTTTGTAGTTTGATTGCAATATCATACAATATGCTACGCCTATGGGCTGCAAGCCTAATTCAACGAGTTTTTACGAGCCAAATAGCTTATTGATATGTTAGTATTCAATATCACATAGTCTATAACAGTACTTGGGTATCGCTATAACTGAGTAAGTAAAAACATTTATATCTAACTATTACAATGATTACTATAAAGACTTGAAAATCAAAATCTGATATTTCAATATAAAAAAGAAGTCAATTATAACGCTTTCTAACGCTAAAAGGCGAAAAAATCTCCGTAAAAAACCTGATTTAACATTTGTGAGAATTTATCATACTGGAATTAGAAGCAAAAAATTTGACACCAAGATACACCTTGTTCGTAACATAAAAGATACATGCTGCGAAAAATTCCATCGCCTGCTTGACATCATGCATAATCCATATCGAAATTCTGACTCAGATACAGTCGAATCTTAAATTTGTTTTTAAAATCTGACACTGTTAACTAACTTGTGCAAAAACTTGGAGTACCTTTGTGATTCAATGGAAATCCAACCATACAGGCTTTACAGAAAAAATGGTTAATGGGTCAAACCCCATTAGCACAGTGAAGAGTATCGGTTCAAATCATGCCGTGGAATCGCAAAATGCGGAGGGTTATTCTTTAGGCTTATCTCAAGGAGACCTTATGCTTGAAGATCGGCAAGCAATGTCTTCTTGGATAAAATCTGATGTTAATTGTGATGATGATTCATTGGTCTCTAGAACACTACAAGCCAAAGGTTCTAAAGTGAATGGGTTTGATTTAGATCCGCCGAAGGTTTTAGTAGTTGACGATCATGCCGCTAGCCGGATGACTGCTGTTGCCCTCTTGGGGATGGAAGGATACGAAGTGATTGAGGCGGACAGTGGTTCTATTGTTGTCGGATTGGTAACTCAAAAACAACCAGATTTGATTTTGCTGGATGTGATGATGCCAGGAATGGATGGATTTGAAGTGTGCCAATTGCTTAAACAAGATGAGCAAACCAGGTTAATCCCAGTAATTTTTATTACAGCGTTAAATGACAGGCGATCGCGCATTCGGGGAATTGAAGTTGGGGCAGATGATTTTCTCACCAAACCCTTCGATCGGGTGGAACTAGCAGCGCGTGTAAAGTCCTTGGTGCGGCAGAAGCGTCTAAACGAAGATTTAGACCATGCCGAACAAGTACTGTTTTCCATTGCCATGTCCATTGAAAGCCGCGATCCTAATACAGGCAACCATTGCGAACGTCTAGTAAAACTGGGGCAAGTTTTTGGTGAATACCTCACCCTCTCACGCTATCAAATTCGAGATTTGATGTGGGGTGGTTATCTCCACGATATCGGAAAGGTAGGTATTCCCGATGCTGTGCTGCTAAAAAAAGGCAAACTCACCCCCGAAGATTGGCAAATTATGCAGCAGCACGTTTTGATTGGAGAAAAAATCTGCCAACCACTACGGAGTATGCGCGGTGTAATTCCGATTATTCGTCATCACCACGAACGCTGGAATGGCTCAGGCTACCCCGATCAACTCAAGGGGGATGATATTCCCTACCTGGCGCAAGTGTTTCAGTTAATTGATATTTATGATGCCCTAACCAGCGAACGACCTTACAAAAGAGCTTTTAGTTCAGCAGAAGCACTTTTAGTGATGCAAGAAGAAACTGATTCCGGTTGGCGTAATCCCAAACTAATGCAGCAGTTTGCAGACTTTATTTGCTCTTGTCAGGAAAAAGGGAAGAGTGGGGAATAGGGAGTAATAACTTCTAGCTACTGTAATGAACGCTAATTGGTATTATCATAATCTCTGCTTTTGAGGAGTAAAGTTATACCGACTCCAGAATTCGCCTCCTTTAATATTTTCAGTCTTCTATAATTAGCTGGTATGATTTGAGCCGAGATTTTAAAGTACCAACAGCATTAATCACATTTCACTGATAGCTGATAGCTAATTATGGTAGTTGTAGCAATTCTAGCGGCGGGACGCGGCACACGGATGAAATCACGCTTACCCAAGGTTTTACATTCTTTGGGTGGGCGATCGCTAGTAGAGAGAGTTCTCGAAAGTGTAGAACCACTTTCGCCCTCACGGCGAATCGTGATTGTGGGATATCAATCCGAGGAAGTGCAAGCCGCCATGCATTCAATTCCCAGTTTGGAGTTTGTCGAACAGACTATGCAATTGGGGACAGGTCATGCTATCCAGCAATTACTTCCTCACTTGGAAAATTACACTGGAGATTTGCTGGTACTTAACGGCGATTTACCGTTAATACGCAGCGAAACTCTTAAGCAGATGTTACAAACTCACGTCCGAAATCAAAATTCTGCCACTATTCTCACCTCGCACCTACCTGACCCCACAGGCTACGGACGGGTTTTTTGTAACGATGAAAATATTGTGCAGCAAATGGTCGAACACAAGGATTGTACAGCTGCTCAACGAGAAAATCAGCGGATTAACGCTGGAGTTTACTGCTTTCGCTGGCCAGATTTGGCAAAGGTGCTTCCCCATCTCCAGGCAAACAATGCTCAAAAAGAATACTATCTTACCGATGCCGTGACTCAGGTGGGACAAGTAATGGCAGTGGATGTGGAGGATTACCAAGAAATTCTCGGCATCAACGATCGCTTGCAACTGGCAACAGCATCCGAAATTTTGCAAAAACGAGTCAAGGAAAAATGGATGCTGGCGGGTGTCACCCTCATCGACCCCACCAGCATCACCATTGATGAAACAGTAGAATTGCAGCCAGATGTAATTATTGAACCCCAAACTCACCTACGAGGAAATACGGTAATCCAAGCAGGAAGTCACATTGGGCCAGGGAGTTTAATTGAAAATAGTCAGTTAAGTGAAAATGTCACAGTGCAATATTCAGTAATCATAAATAGCACCGTGCAGGCCGGAAGCCGAATTGGCCCTTATACTCATTTGCGCGGTCAGGTACAGGTGGGTGCTGGTTGCCGTGTGGGAAATTTTGTGGAATTAAAAAATACGCAATTAGGCGATCGCACCAATGCAGCACATTTGTCATATATAGGTGATACTGTTGTCGGCAATCAGGTGAATATTGGTGCTGGTACAATTACTGCCAACTATGACGGCGTGAAAAAACATCGCACCAAAATAGGTAATCGGACAAAAACTGGCGCCAATACCGTTTTAGTGGCTCCACTCACCTTGGGAGATGATGTCTATATCGCAGCTGGTTCTACTGTGACAGAAGATGTGCCTGATGATTCTCTGGTAATTGCCCGTAGTCGTCAGGTGGTGAAACCAGCTTGGCGAAGGAAAAATGTTGAAAATGAAACCACAGATCGACATAAATAATTCATCGGTGTTAATTGCGCTCGATCTGTGGTTTTAGACTATAAATCACGATTTTTGCTAGATGTCTAATCTAGCTAGATTAGACATCTAGCAAAAATCTCAACATATAACATGCATGGAAGAACTGCTAGAACTTAGGCAACTTCTAGAACAAGGCAAAATCCATGAGGCGCTACTGTTGGTGGATGAGTTAGAAGAAATGAGCCTCAGTGACAAAATCAATAAAATTGATAGTTATGGTGTGATTCTGCTCATCCGTTTAATTAAACAAAAGGCCGAAAAACGTTCTACTCGCTCTTGGGATGTTTCAATAGAATATACAGTGCGGGAAATCAACAAAATAAACAAGCGCCGCAAATCCGGTGGCTTTTACTTGAATCAAGCAGAATTAATCGATATTCTGGAACAAGGATATCAAGTTGCACTGAAAAGAGCGGCGCTAGAAGCTTTTGTTCGCGCAGCGTTCCGCAGGAAAGGGCGTTATGAAGCCCAAGAATTGGCCGCAATGGTTGACCAGAAAGAAACTTTAGCCGAAGCCCTGAAACTAATTCAACAATAGCCGATCAGTTCGTTGCCAGTCCATTCCAAGGTGTCACCAACTTTTTCGCCGTCGTGGTAGGCGGCGAGTAAGATTTCGCTAGTTTTCCCCCAAGCGATCGCTCCACTAGCATCTAAGGCGATCGCTCCCAAATCGCGTTTGTTTTCGTTGGCTTCCCTAAAGGATCGCTGCATCGCCTCCTTCAGTGACATCCCATCAGTGACACGCACTACAATCCGTGCGGCTAAACACTCATCGATGATATCTTCGCCAATGCCTGTACAGCTAACACCAGCATTACTAGTAGCATAATTACCTGCTGGCATCGCCGAATCACTTACCCTGCCAATCCGTTCAAATCCCTTACCACCAGTAGAAGTGCCAGCAGCTAGCTTACCAGATGCATCTAAAGCGACTACACCGATAGTTCCGCGTCCGGCATTGCTGGTTTCTAGCAGTTCGGGTTCTGCTACCACGCCAGCCATTGTACTTTTAAAATTATCTTGGCGTTCTTGTATCCACTCTTGTAACCGCAAATCAGTTAAAGCGTTATAGCTGGGAATTTGCATTTCCCGCGCCAACTCTGCCGAACCGAAATCTGATAGCACTCGGTCTGGCGAGCTTTGTAAAAACTGCGCTAAATCAATCGGATTTTTCACCCGCGAAATATTAATCACACCACTAAACCGCCCTGATGCACCATCCATCAGGGAAGCACTCATACGGATTTGTCCATCGGATTGCAATACTGAACCAGTACCAGCATTAAAACGGGGGTTGTCTTCGAGCATTAGGCAACCCTGCACCACTGCCTCAGAGGCAGTTGCTCCTGACAATAGCAGAGAATAAACTTCTTCTATTACTGTATGGAGCGATCGGCGCACCGCCTCTAATCCGCCTTTACCGTGGAGAGAACTACCAGCCCCTCCATGAATAATTAATTTAGGTTGCACCTGTAACTCCATTAATCTCTTGCGCTATTTGCGTCTGTATCGCGATTGGTTTCATTTTGAGCTTCAGAACGGCGACGACGACAACGTTCTGAGCAATATTTCACATCGTCCCAACAATCTTGCCACTTTTTACGCCATGTGAAAGGACGTTGACATACCGGACAGATTTTTGTAGGTAGGTCAGATTTAGAACGAACACGTCCCATATAAATACTGTGTATATGAGAATTTGATTTCTAAGGGAGATGGAAGATAATTATAACCAGTTTGCTAATAAGCCAGGATGAAATCGACGAATAAATATATTGTCAATCTATCCTGAGATATATTTGTAACACCTCTCCGAAAAGAAGAGAGGCTTTGAATTTTACTATCCTTCTCTTTTAGGGACTTGCAAAAAATAAATTATCCCAAATTATTTCTAGATTGGTAGGGGCACAAGGACTTGCATTGGGGTCAACTTAAGGTTAAAGCCAGTCTAAAAAAGCTTTTAGCAGATTATCTCGCTCTCTGTCGGAGGCTGGGAATGCCTAATGGGAGGAAGCATTTCTAGCCACTGGCTGGAAACGAAATTTTCAAGGAGTTTTAGCTTAAGTTGACTGATACCAATGAAAACCATGAAATACCCCTGATGGGTTAGGGATGTTTCATGGGCTAAAAGGTACTGATTTACAAGCGTTTCAAGCAAAAAAATCAGGTGAATAAAAAATCTGATTGCACAAGAAAATGGTGATGCCTCCAGCAAGGTTTCTCTACGAGAGGCTACGCCAACGCCAACGCACTGAAATTGACTCTTTGAGATAGTAATTTTTCGATTACTAATTTCCCCAAATTTATTGCCTATGTTATTGACAATATCCTTAATAGATTGAATGAAATAGCCTTGGAGCTTATGGGGATTAAAAGTGCATAAAATCATATCGGAACACTTTTAAAACAGTCTCTAAATACTAAATGTTGTAAATAACTTGATAATGCATAGCAAAGGACTTTTTAAACAATTTGTAAATACGATACCCATTAAATAACTTGATAATAGAATGTTTTTTCCTTTTTAAAAGAAAATTTACGTAAAACTACTATTAATCGAATTCTAATAGTGCTATTCTTTGTATGCCACTAAAAAACAAGTTGTAGTGGCACGACAACAAACAAGTCGACCTTACTAATTCTTAGGAAAGTAAAATCATGATTATCAACGATCTTTCTCATGTAGAAACCGTTCTTGAAAATGAGAATGTTCAAGGTGGATTAGCAACTGCTGATTCTTATGCAAGAGCTAAGGCTAAAGGTAAATACTTCGCTGGCATATACACTGAGACCTTTACTGAGACTTACTCTGATAAGAAAAGCTACGCTTCTGGTTACTCTGTATCTAGTTCTGCTTCCTCCTAAATATGCATTAGTACTACAATGTACTGCCCTGCATTTTAGATAGAAAAATTGCTGAAAGTTTTTGAAAACTTTCAGCAATACATTTGTTTTTCAAGGAGAGCTTTATTTATGGAACGATTAAGAATTTGCGATCTCAGTTTTTGTGAAGATGAAGTTTTCGATCTTAGTCAAGTACAAGGACAAAAGGGATTTGTATCTGGTTTCACAAGTAGTTTTGCTAGTGCTTTCAGTAGCAAACCGGAATTAGGCTCTAACATTAGAACTAGTATTAGTGCTGGTGTTGCTGGCGCTGTTGCTGCTGGTATTGCTGTTAATGGTGAGCTTTATTTATATAGTGCTACAACTGCAAGCGCTTCCTAAAGCTAGTATAACCACATTGTAGGAAGCTTTTATGGGCGATATCCATAAAAGCTTCTTAGGAATATTTCTATACCTCTACCTTATACCACATACAGCAGTATAAGAAAGTAGGTAAAAGTGAGAATTCGGCGTTGCTCAATGACTATGCTTGTTTTTGAGTTTAAATCTTATGAAAAGTTAGCCCAGATAACAGCAGTAGATAATGCAATTCTGACTGCAAAATTCATTTTTAATAGCTGTATTTGGCTATAGATAAATGTTAAAAATACAGCTAAAAAAGATTTGCATAAATTGTTAAGTTTATTGTGCTGTATTTGCAGCTAACTTTTCTTTTGCTAATAAACTTAACTCAATGGCAATACTTACGAGTGGAAAACAAGGAAGGTCTTCTATCTCGTGGTTTTATGACAACTGTAAAAGGGGTACTCCGGGTTTAAAACCATTCATTTTTATACCTAATTTATTTGCATTTCTTTTATGCTTGTATGTCAGTGTGCAAAATCACAAAATCATTTGCATACCTAATGACTTAAAGTTTCCATAAATGCCATTTCTCCTTAATTTTTATTTTTTCAGGAAAGACGCTTTTTATAGCGGTTCTCGTTTATGTGAGTTACACCCGTAGTGGCATGGAAAGCTATGCCCCTACACCTTGTGATATAAAGTTGTGTACCGCATCTGAATGGGAACCGCTATATTATGGTTTCTAGACCGTGGAGAGCGACATTAGCCAAAAGTAGAAAGAATACAGTAGGGACGGAGCGCAGTTCTATCCTCTGTCTCAGTTTCCTAACAGTTTTGCTGACCTTACAGAAGTTTGCTACCTTTTGGTATAGAGCAGGGCATAATAGCAACTTCGAATAACCATTACCATTTTGGTCTGGCTTATCAGTCTCTTTTAGCCACTTCGTTTTTACGATGGATTAATGTGACTTTGCTGTTGCTATCCATGACCTGAACTACTCTTAGTGCAAACATACTAAACAGACTTTAAATCCTTATTAACCAATAACGCAGCTGAAGAAGCTCTTTTACGCTTGCGTATCGAGACAGTACCAAACATAGCGCAACTAAAGAGCGAACCTAGAATTGTTGAGGGTTCTGGGACAGTATAGACGCTCACCTCATTACTTTTAGATTCTATTAATAATAAACGAGTTGACTTATCGAAAGTACGGGAATATTTACCTTTAAAGTTAGTCAAAGCATATTCCTGTGTTCCGCCAAAAGATTTATCAATAGAAGTCTGACTTGAATCAAGAGTTATGTTACTACTCGGTTCAAATACAAAAGCATCATTGTTACCTATAGTTGATAGATTTCCAGAAATCTTGAAAGAGTCCAAAAGATTACCACTATCGCTGTCGTATAACTGATATAAGAACTCTCCACGAGCATTTGCACGTTCAGTGGATGCATCATCAATGGATGTTTTAAGGTTAAATAAGCCACTGAAATCAAAAGAAAACTCTTTGTCTACTATAAAATCGTAACCGATAATCGCAGCAAAGCTTTCCGCCGACCCTGTATAGCCATCACCCTGACCTTGAGCTTGGCTGAAGGAAAAATTAGAGGCAGAGTTGTTTGCATCGATATTAAACTTAGCCTCTGCGTTAGCATCAGCAGTTACTTGACCACCTGTGCTAATTGTGTTGGTAAAAGTATCAGTCAAAGTCCTAACATCTAAAGGGCTGCTACTAAAGTTGTTGATGTTGAATTTTGACTCAGAATATGCAATGGTAGCAGCTTGGCTCGGTAAGGTTGCCAATATCGAAGTAGCGATCGCTGGAGTAGCCAATGCCAAAAAACGCTTTACAACTTTGGTGTATTTTTTCATACAATTTTTTGTTTTTCTTTTTACGATGTTAAGATTGCAAATTTGTCATGCTTATCTACTGCCTTACTAATGAGTAAGAACCAAGTATAGACAAGCAGGATGGTCAGCTTGGGAACTTTCCAAGCCATGTTTGTCTTATGTAGAAGAAATCTTCTATTTAAGGACTAATTTTTATTTACCATTGCCACATCTTTATATAAGTAATAACCGTATAAGTGATTTAGTTATTAAACCTGGAGTGCGGTCAATTGGTTACATATTCATACTAGTCGTACATCCACTAGTTTCTTATAAAGCTTGAGTAAAAAAGAGCATTTTTTAATTGGGATTTACGTAAGGATTCAGTAGGGAAAAGTTCACAAATTCAGTAGGGAGGAGTTCACATAAGTGATGTTGGTGTTAGAACATCCTTTGATGAGCAAGCAATTCACTGTAAAATCAAGCAGCGATCGCCTGTACCAATTATCGAAGTCAGGATTGGTATCAATGCGGTTTGCTGCTTAAGGTGCATAGTCTAAAGATCCCCCTTAGTGGCACATTTGTGTCAACCTTTTCTGCCAGAAGATCAAGCGCATCTGCGTTTAAATTTGAACCCCTAATTTGCGACGATTTTACGCAAAGCTGCACTAAGAATCATGAATAGCTAATGGCAACAATAAGCGACTGACTACCCGATTATCTGGTAACTGATAGAAATTCAACTCTCCTCCTAGTTCTCGCATGAGGTTTTGGCAGATCAACAGATGTAAAGCTGGTGGTTGGTCGAGCTTTGAAGGAGCAAGCACATCTTTAGGTGTATTGTCATGTAGTTCCGTGAGTAGCTGTGGTTCGATCGCACCGTTATATGTGATCGATAATTCTAGCGATGTCTGATGTTCAGCCGCTCCAGTTGTAGAAGAAGAATATTTTATATCTAAGGGTTTTGACGGGTCTAAACGGCGACACCAAATATCAATTCTGCTACCGCTTTGAGAACGGTTACAGGCAGTAACCAATAATTCATGGATAACTAATTCAATTTTGACAATATCACCAGCGATCGCCATTGCAGATTGAGCGCTGGAGGTAGGAACGCCTCTGACTAATGAAGAATTTTTGGGCGATTCTTGCTCGTCAATTGATTGTCCCAAGCCATGTACACCAATCCACAGCTTTTGTTGTTTAAGTAAATTTTCAATCCGTTCGAGCGATCGCTTCAGTAAACTGGCTATGGGCATCGTTTCCCAACTAATATGTAGCTGCCAGTGTTCAAGTTTTAGCATTCCACTCATGGAGGTGGCTGTATGGTCTAACTGCCGCAGCAATAGCTGGTAGCGCATCTGAGTCAGTTCATTCGCAGGAATGCCCAAATCATGTATTTGTTTCAGGGAATGGGCCGTTATTCTTTGAATTTCCTCTAGGCGACGATGTTTATACCAGTTAAGTTGTCGTAATTCTTCGGTTGTGGATTCTAAAAGTCGGGTGATTTGCTTTTCACGACGCCACCAGGCTAATTGAGAAATCAGAGTTGCTGTTGCACTGAGGTTTGGTTCTGACCAGCGACGCTCTTGATAGTCTGCTAACAGCACTACACCAGTGGTTTCATAATCAGCAGTTGTACGTAATGCCATCACCAAAATTTGACCTTTGTCTGGAATATTCAACCATTTCCGAGTTTCCGGGGGTAAATTATCCACCTTCAAAGTCAGGTAATTCTCCGTAACAAGTGCCCACTGAATTAAGGCTTCAGCCTGGATAGAAATAGATGCATCAGAAAAAATCCCAAATAGGCTATTGTCAATCACTCCAGGGATAATTTCTGCCCAACTCTCGCCAGGTGCCCAAGATAGCATTAGTGCGAGGGGACAGCCCAAAATTGAGGCTATTTGTTCGAGTGCTGTAGATTCTAAATGCTTTTTTTCGACCTCAATGCTGTTTTGGGATTGTGTCAAGATGCGTAAGCATTGCTCAAAGGCCTGGGAAGTTTTTTGCTGCTGGGTAGTGCGGTTATGTAATTGCCACTGACGAACAATTACACCAATCTGTTGACTGACGGCCCACAGTAATTCTTTTTCTAGAGTTGTCCAAGAACGATGGGTTTCGTGAGCAATAACTAAAAGTGCTGCTGGTATATGTTCGTGAGTGCATTTACAAACAAGTAGCGATCGCACACCATTCTCTAACAACGAGGGACGCCAGTTAAAAAAGCGTAAATCTTCATCTAAGTTCTCAATTTCCACCGCTTGAGTTGAACTTTGCAAAAGCTGCCCATCTAATTCTTTGAGAGTATGAAGGGTAAATGTCAACGACCGACGATTTTGGGGCTGACTTTGGAAAATAAATTGATAATTCTTCTGTTCGGGGTCATACTGCAACAACAAAAAGCGGGTAGCACCTAATCGAGCTAAAACTCTTTTAGCACAACTGTGTAAAGTTGTCTGAAGGTCATGTTCGCTATAGATACCTTGAGCAACTTGGCTAGTCAGTTGAGCATCCTCTTGAATCTGTTTGATAGTGCTTTCCATGCTTTCGGTAGGTGCAACCAGAGAAATTAAACCAGCAACACCTTGGACAAAATTTTTGTCTGTGTCTGTCCAGATGCGAGGTTCATTGCTTTCCACCGCCAGAAAACCGACTAAGTTCTTTTGCCAGATAATCGGAGCTGCCAGGAGCGATCGCACCTTCAATCGTTGCAGCAATTTTGCCGTAAAATGACTATTTAAAGAACTGCGGGCATCACCAATGGAGACTATTTGGTTAACTGCCAAAGCATAATAAAAATCGCTCAACTCCTGTACAGTCATTCCTGCTGCTTGCTGACTGCTAGAATTGCGATCCATTTTGACCAGCTGATTGCTCATTCGACACCAAAAGTATCGCCCTTCCCGCTCAAACCAGTAAACATTAGTCCGGTTGGGGGAGACAAATTTATGAGTTGCTTGCACCGCTGCTTCAAGTCTTTGATTCAGGTTACTGAGGCTGCGTAAATTTTCTAGCAATTCTAATAATGGTTCGTCAGTTCGCCTGGTTTGCTTTTGGTGCTTGTGCATCTCATTTTGATAAAGCACTGCCCCCAGTTCACCTAAAACCATCATCAAACGTGCTTTTGTTTCTCCTGTGAGTAGGTAGCCCCAGCGTTCTGAACCCAATAACAGCAAGCCCAAGCAACGATCTTTGTAGCGAATTGGTAAAATAATCGTTCCTTGGATGTGGAATTTTTCGGCCATTTTTTGCCATTCAGCGGCACGGATTTCAGTTTGCAAATCAGCTATGCCCAAAGGGCGCTGTTCAATCACTACTTGCTCTAATAAATCCCCAGGGCTGAGAACAACCCTTTGGCGTAAAAAGCTCATGTCGCGATCGGGTGTGATGCCTCCTTTGCCGAATAATATGTGATTCAGGCGATCGTAAAGAGCAATCCAAATCAGTTTGTAGTCAAACTCTTCTTTAAGATAAGAAATAGTAGTTTCAATCAGAACGTCAACATCATCTTCTTCTCTGAGGCTTTGGAGGACGCGCCCCAAAGAGAGGATCTGCTGTTCGGCGGCTATAGGTTTTTGTGGCTGCCCCATCTGATTTATTGGTTAACATAACTTGTAATATATAAGATGCCCAAAAAAGCACCCTGAGTAATATTGCCACAAGTGTTTAATATTGAACCTAGACAGGTTAAAAAGAAATTAAGCTAATAGTCATTCAAATTGCATTCCGCATCTTTGCGTCTTTCTAGCGATTTGAACTATACAACTTAAAATCGCTGCCTCCTGAATGTTTAACTCAAATAAAATAACTTTTGCATGAAGAATCTTTTATGCCCAAGTGGGTAATTTTCTTGAAAACCAAATACTGTGTAGCCTTGAGATTCATAAAATTCCTTAGCTTGAAAGTCTAATGTCTCAAGATGAACCCCTACACAGTTTTGCTTTTGAGCTTCTTTTTCAGCAATTTTAAGGATATTGCTGCCAATCCCTTTGTGCCGTAAGCCTTCTTGAACAACTAAGACTCTGATATAAAGCCAATCGCAACCGATTTCGCCCAGAACTCCACCAACAATCAAGCCTGATTCATCTCGTGCAAAAACTGCTACAGGTTGCCACTCTGACAACGGAAAAAAATTTTGATTAAACTGGCGAATCATTTGGATGAGGGTCATCCGATCCTGCTGAGTTACTTCCTGTTCTACCTGAACTGTAATCATCCTGATTTTGCTTCTGGGTAAGGTTTTGACCAAGCCCCTTTGGGGCGGGTGTAGGG
>JADEXV010000075.1 GCA_015206945.1 Nostocales cyanobacterium LEGE 12452
TAACGAATCATACTTGTCGTGAATGCTTTCTACTACCTGGTTAACAGACATCTAAGCCTTTAATTCGGTTACATTATGATCATCTAACTATTCGGTAAATTGTTCAAGTTATTTTTACATGATGCCTAAGTTACCAATATAAACAATTTGCCAACAAATGTGAAAAGATTATTGCTAACTCAATCCGTTCACTCCTTTGCGAGTATCTTTTTGATGACATTGAGAAGATTTTAATTCAAAAAAAGGAAAAGGGAGTTTGGTTTGAGGCTATTAAAGGAGTTTGCGATTGGCTATATTTTGATCGAAAAGATGCACCAGAAGAGTTTTCTGCAAAAGTTAGAAAGCTTTATAACAAACTTATGCCAACCGAGCCAATACAGAAGGCACTTCTCTACACGAAATTTTGGACAGCAGATATTAATGATCCTGACTTAAACTACGATAAAGATAATATATACACTCAAGATTTGGAGTATTCAACCAGAAAAGCCAAGGAAATTGCTGCTGAAATTGCAGAAGACGAACAGCTTACATATACAGCTATTCAAGTAATGGTTAGAGAAGAATTAAATAATGTGTTTCCCTTTACTCATGAGTTAGCTATGAAATTGGAAGATCCTGTAAAAGCTTTTCAATTTGCAGTAAACGAATTTGAGGCATCTAGCGATCGAAAGGGGATACAATTTATCCGTGGATTAATTGTCGGTATTGATAAAAAGGATACTCAAGCTTCAAATGAGTGCATTCAGATTGCTTTAAAATCAGATGCTCTCAAGGATCAGACGGTAAATTTATACGCTGGAATTAACATTTCTGTTGAAAGATTAAATAAAATTGTTCAAAGTGTAAAACAGGGAAATATACCTGTAACAAGTTGTGTGTATTTTTCCTATGGACAAGGATTACAAAACCTTAGTGTTAAAGAAATTCTTCCTTTTATTGATGAACTAGCTTTTAATTACGGAGCAGAAGGTGTATGGACATCTCTTGAAATTATTTCCATGTACCAACACAATAGAGAGAATCTTGATCAAGAACTTGCTGAACGGATAAAAAAAATAATTACTTCACAAGAAATTCTTGAAAAAACAAAGGCAACTAGAAGAGATGGTAATTTGTTTGAGCAGCTTCTTCTCTTAGTAAAAAACCATTATGGGATTGGGGATGAATTTGCAATTGGTTTAAGTAATCAAGTTATAAGGCTGTGCCAAGTTGAAGACTACCAAATTTTTGCGGCATTAGATGACTATTGCCGAAATATCATTAGATTCTTAGTTAAAGAAAAACCAAGTTTAATCTGGGAAGCTCTATCACGTTTCTTTGAAATTGCGACTCCATCAGAAATCTATTTTTTAAAAGCTCTTATTGAGCCTTCACAACACTTATTTGATGGAGAATCTTACAATAAAGAAGGTATACTATTCGGTGTTTCAGATAATGAATGTAAAAAATGGGCTAAAGTTAACCCAGAAATACGTGTACCGTTCTTATGTATTTTTTATCCTATAATTGATATGGATAATAATAGATGGCATCCTGCTTTGGAAAGCTTATCTTATGAATTTGGTGCTTTTGAATCCTTTCGTCTCGCCTTATCACGTCGCATACATCCTAGTTCATGGTCAGGGTCTATAATCCCATACTTTGAAGCTTATTTAATACCTCTGAAAAAATGGTTTACACATTCAGTACCAGAAATGTCTTTTTGGGCAAGGGATACACATCGTTCGCTAGAAAGACGAATAGCTAGCGAACATAATAGGGAAAAACAAAATATAGGATCGCTCTTTTTTCCGCACTAAATTAAAAGCAATAAGTTGCAATTAGAATTTTAATGAATGACAACGACTGAGTTTGAGATCGTCTTATTAAATTGATAAAAACTGTAATATAAAAATATCAAATCTAAATTTCCAAATTTTTTTCAAAGGGTTTTCTCGCTCTTTATTCAGACTCCAAAACACTCAATAATTTCTCCTCTACAGCAGTTAACCAAGGTCGATTCACTTTTCCCAATAATTGCAACAAACTTCTGGCTGTCTCTTCCAATGAATCGGAATATATCCTGGCAATGCGATCGCAAATCACCTGCATCTGCTCACACTCGGCAGGCAGGTAGTTGAAGGACTTCAGGTGCTTCACCCCAATGGTGTACTCGCTATCCCACATTGTGACTGTGCAACTAAACTCGTTTACTGCGCTGATAATACCCCAGCAGCCACCTTTGCCTCTAAGTTCTGGATTATCCTTAGCAAGAATTTGGCACACTTCACCCAACTGGTAGGTGTTTGGTACTTTGGTTCTCTCCATTATTTTTTGCACCACATCAGTGACAATCCTGGCACTGGGAACTTTACCGCCAGCCTCCTGTACTGCCCGTTGCCAAACTTTAACCTGCTGCTGGGGTTCTAGCTTTGCCAGAGGGCGCACTTGTCCTTCATTTCTTTGATTCCTCATCTGGTATCCATTTCAGCAAAATAGCTGGTTGTACTCCGTACCGGGTGCAAATTGCATTCATGACATCTCTAGCAGGATACTGAAAGGCATTATTGTACAAATTATACGCAGTAGTCCGGCTGATCCCAGTTTCCTGCCAGAACTGGTAAACACTTATTCCTCTGCTGTCAACAAACTCCTTAATCCGGTTTCTCATGGGCATACTTGCGTTGCTACTGCTTTATATTCATTTTTAACTATTATTACAAAGTAGTTAACACTATTATAAACTAATTGGTAATATAGAGATACCAAAAATCTAGACTGCTTTTACAGCTACTTAGTGAAGTTTTAGAATTGATGAGTATCATTATATATAGAAGAGAATAGTATTATTTATAACGTTACTGTTCAAATTCATCCAAGCTAGAACGGTTGTAGTAGATTCAGCAATTTTTAAGAAAATATGTAACTTATACAAGTATGAGCATTGCAGGAAAACGGTCTAGCCTTGGAGATGAATATCAATTACGAGTAGCATTACATTGGCTAATCAGGCTTCTAGAAGACAATACCATTGAAGCAATTCAAGTTAATTCAACTGGAATACCAGGAGAAAATCTCTTAGTAACTGTAGATGATATTGTTATTCTCTACAAAAACGGTTCTGCTTGTTTTATCCAGGCAAAGAAAAATCAGCCAGATCATAATAATTGGTCTTTTGCAGATGCAGAACTAAAAAAAGAGCTATGTAATGCTAGAAATCAATTGGAATTACGAGAAAATTCAAAAGTTATCTTTTATTCACGCTCACCTTTTGGTGAATTAAAAAAGTTAGCTGAAAATTGCAATTATTCTTCTGATTACTCAGCCTTTAGTCGGAATGCAGCACAGAATCAATTAGATTCTTTAAGCAGACTTGCAAAAATTTTAGAGCGAACAGCAGAAATAACATATTCTTTAGTTAAGAAAATAAGTTTTGGGCCTACTAATGAGTTCGAGGACTGGGATCGCCAGAACAAATCAGACCTTGAAAGGCTTGTGCCAAATGTTGATGTTGCTTTGCCTATACTAGAACGTT
The DNA here is from genome assembly GCA_015206945.1 of Nostocales cyanobacterium LEGE 12452. GTDB lineage: Bacteria > Cyanobacteriota > Cyanobacteriia > Cyanobacteriales > Nostocaceae > Nostoc. Next base: position 3,518 of record JADEXV010000075.1, read on the forward strand.
ATTTGGTAAGCCACGAAACTAATTTGAGGGATTCGAGATACTTAATTACTCGCTCAGATGTATTGACCGAATTAGCTAATATTGGACTAAGCCCCACCCCAAAACGCAGCGAAGCAGAAATACTTACAACCTTTAAACAGGCTTCAATGATTGGGCGGAAATGGTTACGAACAATAGATGATAAACTTATTAGCCGCCCTGAGTTACCACAATTAATTGAACTAATTGAACAAGGAAGTAAAAGTATTTTACTTACAGACCGTCCTGGTAGCGGTAAAACTTGTTTGTTGCTCGATATTGCAGATTACATTGAGTGTGAAAAAGAAACAGTTTGGGGACTTTTATTTATTAAAGGAGACTTATTTACAAACCTAGAAACAGAACAAGATTTAGTAGCCAAAGGTTTACCGGAAGATATTGTTGGTCAATGCGCTCGTCTTGGAGATTATCGCCGTGTTATCGTTATAATTGATTCGCTTGATGTTTTGTCTTTAAGCCGTCAGCATGATGCGCTTAAAGTTTTTTTAGGCATTATTGACCGTTTAGAAAAATTAGATAAAGTAACTATTATTGTCGCCTGCCGAAATTTTGACTTAGAATACGATCCTCTGCTTCGAGGTCGCTCTTGGCAACATAGAGTTCATATAAAACCACTTGATTTTGATAATGAAGTTAGACCTTTGCTAATTAAATGGAAAGTTGATGTTTCTCAAATAACTCCTGAACTCCAAGCACTACTACAAATACCTCAAAATTTACGAATCTACGGAAAACTTGCAAATTTGGGTTTCTTTTTACAATCTCCTTCTGTATACGACCTTTACAACAGTTTTATTGAAGAAGTTGTCGTAAAAAACCCAAGACTTAGTGGTGAAGCTATAGTTGCATTGCAAAATATGTCCGAACAGATGATGCAACAGCGATCACAATCTTGCTCAAAAGTATCTTTTAAAACAAGCGAAGAAATCATTACAGAATTAAATAGTCAACAAGTGCTATGGGAAAAATCGCCTGGAGTTCTAGCTTTCACTCACCAAATACTAGGAGACTATATCACTGTCCGCGCAGCACTTGCTAAAAACAAAACTTTAGCAGACTTCATCCTTGAACATCCCCAACTGCCTTTTATTCGTCCAGCAATTAGGGCATTTTTCTTTTATCTGCGTGCATATCAAGCGGAGACTTTTAGGAGGCAAGTATGGGAAGTATTATCTCATGAGCAGATAGCATACCATGTTAAACGCCTAGTTTGCGAGTCTTTGAGTGAGATTGCACCAGTAGAAGAAGATTGGCGATTACTGAGACGCATTTTCCAATATCACCCCGACTTATTTCGACGGTTATTATGGAGAGCAAATAACGGTTATTGGTGGAATATCATTACACAGCACTGGTTGACTGAAGCAAAATTATTAACACAAGATAGAGAAAGCTGGTTGGTTCAGTTTATTAGATGGTTGGCTGGATGGATAAATATATATCCTGCTGAAGTAATAACATTTTTGAGGGAAGCCATAACTGAAAAATGGGCAACCCCACAAAATCTTGCTGGATACATTCGTGCTACGTTACGTGAGTTTCAAGCATGGGGTACTGAAGGTATACAAGAGTTGCTAGAGATTTTGGTTGAAAATTTTGAAATAACACCAATTGATTCTCTTGGTAGAGTAATTAGCCGATGGATACAGTTTACTAATGATGGAGATCCTTTACTATGGAGGTACATTACCAAAAATGTCCTGGCGGTTGACATTCAGAATGGAAATTTACGAAATAAGCTACGTTGCCAACCAAATGAGTTTCACCAAGAAAACTTTTTAGAGAATCGCTTAATTCAATCTGATGTCCTGCTTAATTTAGTATTGAGAGAAATTGAGCCTTGGAGTTGGTCTTTATCGGAGACATCTTGGGGTTTACGTCATAGCGACGGTGTTATTCATTCAGTAGATAGCTTAACAGTTCTACTCAATAGCTTAGAGAGTACCTTAAAATTCAGAGCTAAAAAAAACGATTTATGGTGGCAATTAAACGAGCCTCGTTTACGTGAAACTAACCTGGAGACTATTTGTTACTTTGTTATCGAGGCTTACAAGGAAAATGCTCAAACTAATATAGCAGGCATTGAAAGTAAATTTCAAAATGAAGAACTTTTTCGCAACAGCCGTCTTAGCTTTGAATTAGGTGAACTTATGAAGGTGGCTTATCCATTCATATCTGAATCAGTACGGATGGCTAACCAAGAAATTATATTAGTATTATATTCCGAAAGAAAAAAATATGAAAATGAATTCTCATTTTCAGTATACCGGGAAATTTATAATTTTATTCTTTGGATTCCGTGTATTTTCCGAAATCAGGAGACACAAGCTGTAATAGATACTTGGCAAAACAGTTTTAGTTATAGTCGTCCTGAACGTGTTATTTCTCTCCGGGGTGGGTGTGTTGTGCCTCCTTTATCGGCTCAAGATTTACTTAAGCTATCAGATAAATATTTTTTTAAGTTACTACGCTATTACGAAACATACGAAACAAACCAAAATGTAAAAACATTTGATAGAGATTTAGTTGGTGGTTTTAGCGAAGTTACAAGAGTATTACGTGATGCTTGTTCGTTAAATCCTAAACATTTTATAGTTTTATTCCCTCAACTTCTTGATGAAAAGTTACATAGAAATTACATATGTGCTTTAGTGGAAGGAATTAGTTCTCATCTGCAATTTCGTTTTGGAAACGTAAAATCTGCACATCGGTGGGAGCCAGTAGAACCTCTTCCAAAAGGAGAGGAACTTGCAGAAACTTTACTCAATTGGCTGGAGCGATACTTTTTCTTGTGGGAAGAAGGTGATATTGTTAGCCAAGCTTTAAATGCTTGTTGTGATATCTTAATTGATTATGAATCAGCTGAACGTTTGTCATTACTTTTATTCTAGGTTTATACTAAATATCCTGAAAAAAAACAACAATACGTAGAAGTTTGGCAGTCTAATAGAGATATTGTATTTGCTGCTTTTAATTCAATACATGGTGTTGCAGCATCTGCGGCTATTACGCTTTGCAATCAATTATTAGAGAAAAACCAGCCTGTCCCAGAAACGCTATTGTTATTGTTATCTTACATTGCCCGTGATCCCATAATTTATGTGAAAATTCCTATTCTTGACAATCTTCCCTTTCTCATTTACAAACAGCCTAAGTTTGGATGGCAAATACTTTCTGATATTTTAAAACAATATCATACAGATTTATGGAAATATACGGAAAATTGTTTTTATTATCAATACAGAGATAGTTTTCAACGTATTTCTCCATATTTAAATCGTCTGTTACAGGAAGACATGGAAGAGAACGGTGATATTTGGGGACGGATTACTACACTGGCAAGCTTGGCTGGTCATATTAGCCAACAAGAATTATTTGCAACACTAGTAAGAATTAATAGTAATGTTGCATGGAAAGGAACTACTGAAGTTTTTGTAGCTAATTTAGATTTACAAGAACATACGACAGTATGTATTTTTGGACTGAGCGCTATATTAAAAAATGAGTGCCTCTCTGAAGAAATTTTAAAATTAATCGATGGATGCTTTGAGGAAGAGCGAAAGAGAGATTATATTTCGCCAGAATTTGCCTTCACCTTTATTAATGCAATTAAACCACCATTAAAAAATGCTGAGTTCGTTGGTTTTCTAAATTGGTTAGGATATAAGTCTCGAATGAAGCCTTTATTAATATTAGAGTTAATGGAAGCATTAATAGAAAAATTTGAAACAGGAATAGATGGAAATTTATTATGGCCAACACAGCCACTCATTATAGCCTTAAACGAAGTTTTACGAGAAGCTGATGAGACAGATGAACCAGAACTAATCCAACGTGCTATCAACTTACAAGACCGCTTTTTAAAGTTGGATATACAAGGAATGGAAGATTTACTGAGAAAAGCAGAACGAGAATAATTATAACTAAAGTTATCACGCATCAAATTCTATATTCGCGTTCTATTACACTCAACAGCTTCTCCTCCACATCTGTAAAATACGGGCGCTTCAACTCCCCCAGGTACTTCAACATAGCACGGGCAGCTTCTTCCAAGTTTTCATTTTCCCGTAACCTACTGATGCGATCACTAATCTGCTGCATCTGCTGACACTCCTGGGGTAGGTAGTTGAATGATTTCAGGTGCTGTAACCCAATAGTGTACTCACCATCCCACATTCTCACGGTGCAACTAAACTCGTTTACTGCGCTAACAATCCCCCAGCATCCAGCCTTACCCCTGAGTTCCGGGTTGTCCTTTACGAGAATTTGGCACACTTCGCCAATTTGGTAGGTATTAGGTACTTGGGTTCGCTCCATGATGCGCTGTACAACATCTTTGACGATTCTACCAGTTGGCACTTTCCCGCCAGCAACTTGCACTGCCTGCTGCCATGCAGTGCGCTGGACTTCTGGCTCTAGGGCAACCAAGGGGCGTACTTGACGTTCGTTTGTCGGCAGTATTTGTAAACCACTTGTTGACATTTCGACATTTTGTAAACCAATGGTTGACAAATTCTCCATAACTGTCGCCGCAGCAATTTTATAGGTTGCTGCCATTCGTGTATAACCAAACCGTGAACGGCAATACTCCTCAAAGGTTTTGTGCGTAGAGCGATATAATCTGCGATCGCGAAGTTCCATCAAAGCCTTTCCCGCCTCAAAAAACGCCCGTTCCACTTTCCGCTCCAGATGTAGGCGATCGCACTGTTCTTCTTCTGTCAACTCTGGAACTTCAACAGCAGTAACGGTGATTGTTGCTAAGGCTGGACTTTCTTGACCAGAGATATCTTCATTTGCAGAGTCAGGGGGTGTTTTTGAATCATCAGAAGCGGCAGAGGTGGATTTTTTACGCTTGAGGGGTGGGTTGTTCATGCATCCACCTTTTTTGGTTCAGTGGCATTGGCTCAAAATCGATCACAGATAGATTTTCGGTGTGCTAACTTGCAGCGATCGCCTCTTTGGAAGAACTAAAGCTAGGGTCAGAGGATTAATAGGCTGGAGGTCAAACATTTTCAGACTCCAGTTCCGCCTGTACTAGCTCATCAAAAGTACAGTTGTAGACTTGCATAAGTTTTTGAAGTCCCACAGGGGTCATCCGGGGAGCTGTTTTCAATTGATCCCAGTTCCGAACCGTAGAGACGGCTACGCCAAGCTCCACAGCTATTTCTTCTGCTCTTTTTCCTACCCTTAGCCTTAAACCCAACATCCCACTTGCAAATGGGTTCAAATTCGTGGTTTGATTGAGCGGTGGATTAAACCAGGCAATTAAAGCTGCTTCTATTTGAGAGAGTAAAGATACATCATCTATACGTAAGTAGGAGAGCCGAATACCACCTATCTCATGCAGTTCAGGATACTTGTGGTGTAAAGCCCATCTCGCCTTTGGATTAATTGATCGCCCAATGTATTGAATTTGTCCATCAAGGTCGATAGCGAAGTAAATACAAGGCTGACTAGGTAACTGCGATCGCTCGTGAAGAAAGACTGAAGGTAAAGCAAGAGGATCGATAGTGGCAGGATTAATCCCCATTTTTCAACTCCTGGGCTGGTATCCATTTCAGTAAAATATCTGGTTGTATGTTGTATCGACTACAAATCGCATCCATGACATCTCTGCCAAGATACTGAGCGGAATTGTTGTACAGGCTATATGCAGTAGTCCGGCTAATACCAGTTTCTTGCCAGAACTGATAGACGCTCATCCCTTTGCTGTCAACAAATTCCTTAATCCGATTTCTCATAGGCATACCTTAGATTGCCACTGATTATTCACAATTAACTGTTATTGCAAAGTAGTTAACACTATTATAGAGTAATTGTAGTATAAAGTTAACTAAAGAATTTAAAGCGCTTTTATAATCACTGAGTGGAGTGACAGCTTCGATAACTGTCTCTGCACAGTGAACTTTAGTAACATTTATAGTAAGAACGCTTAAAACTGCTCAAGTTAACCCATGTCGGACTCAGAAAACTCAAAGCAAGTTAATAACAATGACTTACGAAATGCCCAGTTTGGTGGTAGTTTGATTAATGCTGACACAGTAAACGCTGGGCAACTTGGGGATAATGTCTACAATATTCACTTTGGGCAGTCCAATGTTAAAAACATTCAAAATCTCAAATTAGAACCTAACACTCTCAATGAGTTGGTGAATTTATTGCGTCCTTTTTTGGAAGATGAGAGAAGCCGTCGCCCATTTTTAGTTTTAGCTTTAGGCAATGATGCACCTGTGTTGCAACATATTAATTGGAGTGGTGCTGTAGCAAGTTTTATTCCAGATATGTTGTGTAAGCTTGCAGATTATGGTGAAGTAGCTCTGGGAAAACAAGCACTATGGACATTATTGGAATATGTGCGGTCGCAAGTAGGTGTAGATATACAACAACGTATCGATAATTTGCGTCCTCTACTTGATCTGCGATCGCTCTCTTCGGCTGTAACTGGTAGGAAATCGATTGATGTTCTAGTGCAAAAAGTGCGTGAGAGACTGCATGATAACATTCAAAGTTTGCATAGTACGATGCCACTTTGGGGAATAAACCGTGGAGTTTCTTTGGCTCATTTATTTGTCGATGTCAATATTTTAGAAGGAGTTAGCAATAGTCGCAGGTCGGAACTTGAGGATTTGTGGCAAGACTTTACAACAAATCATTCCAGTTACCAAAGTTTAGATCGGATTGGTTCGGGCAAAAAACAGGAGCGAGTACCAGAGTTATCGGTGCTGGAGCGAAATACTAACTTGATGGTAGTAGGTAAACCTGGTTCAGGAAAAACAACATATCTGCAAAGAATTGTAACTGAATGCAATGCGGGAAATTTACAAGCACAACGAATTCCCGTGTTGATTCAAATGCGGTATTTTGCAGATGATGGAAGCAAGTATGCCTATAACTTGGAGCAGTTTTTGGCACAACTGTGGGGGTTGAATGATACAGATATCGAATTAATCCTTAATCAAGGTAAAGCATTAATACTTTTGGATGGATTGGATGAGGTTACAGGAGAAGATGCCAAGCAAATCATCAAAAAAATCAAGAGGTTCGCTCGTTTTTATCCGCAAGTGCAAGTAGTAGTGACTTGCCGCACACAGACTCTACCAGATTTATTCGATTGGCAATTACAACGTTTTACCTGTATAGAAATAGCAGATTTTAATGAGGAGCAGGTAAGAGCATTTGCAGCGAACTGGTTTGGGGCGGTGTGTATGGATGTAGAGGAAAGGCAAACGAGGACGCAGGAATTTTTAGAACACTTGTTTCGAGAAGAAAATAAGCCAATTCAAGAGCTAACAATTACACCAATTTTGCTAAGTTTGATTTGTCTCGTGTTCCACCAAACGGATAAATTTTACTCTAAGCGTTCCGAGCTATATAAGGAGGGATTGGAGTTATTCTTGAAACAGTGGGATGAAGGTCGAGGAATTGGGAGATACGAGATTTATTCCAATTTCTCATCAGAAAAAGAGCTAGAACTTTTAAGCTATCTGGCGGTGAAAAAGTTTGAGCAACAGCAGTATGTGTTGTTTAAGCAGGATAACTTGGAGGAGTATATTGCAGAATTTTTGGGAATTGAGCGGTGCAAAAGTCGTGTGGTGTTAAGAGCGATTGAGTCTCAACATGGGTTATTGATTGAGCGATCGCAGAACGTATGGTCATTTTCGCATTTGACATTTCAAGAGTATTTGGTAGCGAAGTGGTTTTGCGATCATGGGAAATTTGATGATTTGAGCAAATATGTTATACAGCCCTATTGGAGAGAAATCTTTCTATTAAGTATTGAAATTGTAATAAATCCAGAACCTTTACTTCTTAGTATCAAGAAAGTCATGGATTCTCTTGTATCTAATAATGAAAAGATACAGAAGATGTTGGCGTGGTTATTTAAAAAATCGAATTATAAACTGTTTTTTAGCTCACAAGTCCAAACCCGTGGTTTTTATCTGGACTTAATTTATAATTACGAAATTTCTCAGTCATTTGTCTTAAGTAGTAATTTGATTTCTACACTCAATTTATATATTGCTTTAAATGAAACCAACAACAATATAATTAATCACTTATTCATTTTAGAACACTCACTCTATTGGCTGGTTGTATGTTCTCGACTTTTTACTCCCTATATTCCTTTTAGTAAAAGATTTCGAGAACAAATGATTCAATTCGGTTACGCATTCACTAATGTAGCTGAATCATGTCAAATCCTTGCAGCTAATAATGTAGTTCATATCGATTTTTATAACGGTATACTAAGGCTTTGGTAACAGGTATTAAGTTTTAACTATGATTCAGAAGAAAGTTTCTCAGAATGGTGGAGAACTTACGGTGAATCTTGGACTTTAGATTTAAAGCAAATAATGAGAAATTATTTAAATCTAGGGCATGAATGGCAATTTGATACAGAGGATAAGGAGTTACTTGAAAAATACTATGCTGTTGGACAGCTTTTAATTAATGGGTTGACTAACTGTAGTATAAATAGCCAAGCCAAATCAAGAATTGAAGCATTACTTTTTCTACCCATTGTCGAAATAGAAAAACACAAATATTAAGAATGAATGCAATCACTTAGATATCAAGCTAAATTAAATGTGTTAGTAGTTGTCCTATAAAATGCAGTAACAGTGACCGTACAATTATCTACATCTGACCTCCAAAAACTTACCCGTATTGTCCAAAATTTACCAGACTTTGCCAACGTGCGCGATCGCCGTCGTTTAGTCGCAGGCTTGCATAATTTAAGTTAGAGCAAATTCCTCTAACGAAAGGCGATCGCTTCTAATTTAGTTGAGATAGTTTCAGATATCATCCAATTTCACCCCTTCTATAATCTCTGGAGCGTAAGAGGCGAACTCAGCTTTCAATGTGGCTTTGTAAGAATCATCTTGAATGAATTGAATAATATTAGAAATTCGTTGCTTAATGTCTTCTGAAAGGTTTTCCGGTAAGTATGAAGCTAGGGAAATTAAAGCTTTTGTTCGAAAATACTCACTTTTTATAGTCTGAATAGACGATAAAAAGTATGGCGTGAATGATTGCGGAAATTTATTCATTAATTCAATTAAAAGAGTTGTGAGATCGAACTCATCCTCAATGGCTTGAGCAGCATTGAGTGCTTGCGGGAGCAGTTCTGGGGTTAGCTTATCTGCCAGTGCTATTAATGCCTTGGCACGAGCGAACTCATTCTCAATAGCTTGAGCAGTATCAAGCGCCATTGAAAGTGCCTCAGGTATTTTGTTCGCCAGAGCCGTTAATGCCTCGACACGATAGTACTCATCCCGAATGACTTGAGCAGCATTGAGTGCTTGCGGGAGCAGTTCTGGGGTTAGCTTATCTGCCAGTGCTATCAATGACTGGGCGCTTCTAGATTCATTTTGAATGACTTGAGCAGCATCGAGTGCCATTGGAAGTACCTCAGGTATTGTGTTCGCCAGAGCCGTCAATACCTCGGCACGATAGTATTCATTCTGCATGGCTTGTACAGCATTGAGTGCTTGAGGGAGCAGTTCTAGGGTTAGCTTATCTGCCAGTGCTATTAATGCCTTGGCACGAGCGAACTCATCCTCAATGGCTTGAGCAGCATCAAGTGTCATTGGAAGTGCCTCAGGTAGTTTATCCGCTAGCGCTATTAGGGCTTTAGCACGAGGAAGTGCATCTTGGATCGCTAGAGCCACCTCCAAAGCTTTTGGAAGCAGTTCTGGAGGAAATTTGTCTACTAGAGCTGTCAGTAGCCGTTTTTTGTAGTGGTCATCTGTAGATCCAATGGCAATGTTTAATGCCTCTGGCAACAAACTGTTCGGATAACAAGAAGCTAACTTGATTATCAATTCAACTTGGTAATTGAGTGCCTCAATGCTTGTAAGTGCTTTAAACTCTTCTGAGGATAATTCTTTAGGCAAGTTCTGAATAAGCAGATCAACATCATCCAAAAAGCCTGCTGGCTCACTTACCTCATCTTTAGCATTAAACCAAGCATTTTTTCCATCTTCTGTCTGCCGAGATAGCAAGCGTATCAGTTCATCCCATGACGCAATTTTTATTAAATGCTTAGTTAGATGACGTAATCCATATGTGTCAATCTGCTTAAAGCTTGAAGCATCTAATATTTCTGTAAAAGATTGATAAAAGCGAATAACTAGATTATGGAAATCTTTGGCATCACACCAAAAGTCTTGATTACGCTTTTCATCAAGTAGATATTCACGTAAAGCAGCATGATGCAATTTATAAGCTTCACTGACAAAATTTTGTTCAGCTTCTAAATATTGAAGCAAAACCCCCAATGATCTTCGTAGTTTAGTAGGATTGATGTGATAGTCATCAGCTTTTGAGAGAAAATTTCTTAACTGTTCTTCAGTTAGTGCTTCGTAAGCAACACTGAAAATTCCTAAGATAGGTTGATAGTTCTTGTCCCAGTCATCCCCACAAAAACGACGCAAAAAGCTCTGATAAATGCCATCAAACCCTTTCAAAGCATTTGATAAATCACTGAGTTTTAATTTGTCAGTTTCAATTTCATTGATAACATGATTGGCTACGAGAAAGTTGCCATCAGCTAGTTCAAGAAGTCGGCTCTTTAAATAGTCAAGTTCTAAGTTAGCTTCTTTTAATAACTTCTCTTTAACTGTTTTGCTACTAGTTCTTGTCTTAATATACTCACATAAATCTTTCTGGTTGGCTTCGGATTTGGTTATAAGCGTGTATCTGTGCGGTTTAAGAGATTCAAAATAACTGAGAACTAAACGAGTTGACCGAGTTGTGCAAATAAACCTGACGTTGGATGATAAATCCTGAAGTTCAGAAAGGATACTAACAATACTTTTGCCACCACTATAAGCCAGAGCTTCATCAAGACTATCGACAAGAATAATAATTTTATCTTTAATATTTTCTTGATAAAGAATATTGAGAGGATCTACAATCAGCCGATTAAAAGCTTCTTGTCCAGATAGTCCGCCCAGGCTTAAGTTCTTGATGACAACCCCTTGGATCGCAGAATTTTTTGCTTCTTTAACATCAATATCAACTTTGATATTAAGATGTTTATCTCCATCTCCAATCTCCTTCAAAACTTGAGCATAGGTTAGATTAGCAGCTAATTGTAAAGCTATAGAACGGGCAAAATTCCTTGGATCAGTCCAATTGCTACGTCCTACTGAGCAGAAGTGAAATGCGCTAAGGAATCCAGGAGCTAGTTTAGAACAGGTAAACTCTCCTTGAGAGATCCGTGTCAGTTGTGCAGCGATCGATGTTTTTCCACTTCCTGGATCTCCAGTCAATAAGAAGTAACGTGAACCATCAGGATCAGATAACCATTCACGAATCGCTCGAAACACCCATTCACGTCCAGTGAAGTTCTTGGTACAACCGGCAATATAGTTTGAGAAATCAATACCTAGTTTGGGGTTGGGAAATGGCATGGCTAGTTTCAATTAGAAAGTTTCGTATTAGTCAGACAAAACAAGAGGCGATCGCACTTTTCCCCGCCCCCAGTTCTCCCGTCAAAATGACGAATCGTTCCTCAGACTCCTTCAACCAGTGATCAAGAGCATAGGTTTTTAGGAGGAAGTTTGATCTCAAACAGGCAAGTTTTCAATAGTCTATTTTTTACAGCCCTTTCTCAACCAGGGGTTATATTACTCGTAGGAAGTAGCACTATTCCCAGTGCTTTTTGAACTGTCTCGCGTACACCTACAACACGATCAGGAATTCTGAAGCTGAAATGCTCATTCAGCACAATTTGACCATCTCTAATATGGTCATTACCTAAATACAAAATATAGCAAGTTATGCCTGTAGTTACCGCAGCTATGATAACTGTGCCTTGGGGTGTCTTTAATGCAGGAATTTTCTTTATGAAAGCCAAGACTATCAGTAGCTGTTCTACTTGCTTTGCCTTAGCTTGATGGCGCTTTGCTAAAGAATCTACAACTTCAGTTGCCTGATTTATTTGAGTAATATCAGCTTGAGTAGATTCTAACAACCCTTGCAACTCAGTTTGAATTACGGCAGTTTTATAAATTTGAGGTACTAATTTTCCAAACAAGCCTTCCTCAGAACCATCCTGCTTTAGCTCATCCAACCATCCCCCAACTTGCTTACGGCCTTCCGCTTCAATCTCCTGTCCCAAAATTGCTCGTACCCAATTGTATGCCTGTCCTAAAAGTCGGATGGCAGTTTTCACAAGACGCAGAATAAAGCTACCTGCTCCTTCTACCATTTGATCTATTAGTTGAGCTGCATCTTTGCTAACAAAGGCAAGTCCCTGTCGCATTGCAGCAGCATCCATTAGCAAAAGGTCGTTGATAGCTCGCCAACCAACTCTGCTAGTATCTTTACAAATAGCCCTGAGACTGGATTCAACAGTACGTTGCAACGTAGTTTTCGCCCCAGCCAAGTCAGATGGCAGTCCTGATCGGTTACTATCATCTGATGAGAATAGCGGCACTCCAGCTTCTAATGGAGTCTCCACAATGATTGCAGAATTCTCAATGGATGCCTGTACACGAGGATTTATCTTCACTCCCCGCGATGGCTCATCTGAACCTACAGGGATTTTACCTCTCTTAATATCTCGTTTCGCATCCTCAGCAGATTCTAAAAGAGCTTGGGCTGCTTCTAGCTCTGCGATCGCTTGTGCCAAAAGCTTCATTTCAGCAGCTTCTTGTTGAGATGTAGAGGCTGTTTCGTCAGACAAATAGATAGTGGTTGATTCCCCAAGTTGCTGCGAAGTTTCAGCCAATGCTTCGGCTCTTTCGACTAAAATTTGTAAAGGAACGGCAGAACCTCCGCGCATTTCTTCTCCAACACCAATATTTTCTGGAGCTAGGAACAAATTGCGAATTTGGGAACTGTAAGAATTAGAAAGTTCTTGATATGTAGTTGAGCTTTGCATAAGTACTTATCTCTAGTAATTTAGTGAATCAGTATCAATTCGCATCACTGTAACGTTAGCGTTCTCGACAATATCTGCTTTAAACAAAGCATCAGCTACGTTTGCTCGTGTGATCTGACCAACTGACATGACTGTTAATACACCACCACGAATGGTTTTAACATCAGCCTTAGCAATAAGCTTCAGTCCATTAGCGGTTTCCGATGGTAGCTGTCCTTTTACAGGAGGAATCAGAATACTATCTCTTGAGCGCATATATACAACTGGAACACCCCACTCCAAATTGTCCTCATCCTTTGACGCATCGAGCATGGTTCTTCGAGCTACTGCAACAGCCTCGTCAATCGAAAGGCCATTGACTAAAGAGGTGTAAAACCACTTGCTAAATGCAATAGCAGCACCATCTTTCACCTCATATTGCATGGCAACCACAACAGGAATCCCCATTTTGATCAGGGCTGGTGCTACACCTGTCCATGCTGAAACACCATCTCTTCGCCCCGTTCTACAAGCACCTAAAATTGCAACTCGAACACCTGCCGCAGATAATTCTCTGGCTAAGGCATCAGCTGGTAAAAGTTTAGAAGCCTTAGTTTCCAAGTTTTCGAGTAGAACTATACTGCCTACTCCTTTCCCTTCGTCAAACTCAATAAAATCTCCATGTCCTGCAAAGTGAAATATGTCCGGCTTTTTCTTCTGGAGAACTGAACGCAAGCTCTCAAATGTTGAGTTTTCTGATGCTTCCCAATCAAGTTTGACACTCTTCCCTTCAAATTCCTGTAAAGCTTCCTCAATCCCTTTTTTTTCTTTTTCTAACTTGAGTGGACGATACTTCTGGTCTTGCACGTTAGCAAATGCCATCACTAAACTCAGTTGATTTGGTGTTTTAGCTTGCAGAAAAGGATACTCTCCTTCTAAACCTTCATGACGAACCAGAGAAACCTTGGGATTCAACACTAAAAAATTGTTTTGATCCTCACCATCATCCTGAGAAGTTTGCAAGGAGAGATAGCTATACTCCCAGGGAATCTGCGCCAACTTATGCCCACGAATCCAAAGACGTAACCTGACACCACCATCTAACCCAGCTTTGCTAATCGCTTGCTGGAAAAGTTCGCGGACTTTGCCCACAGGTAATAATCGGTCTGCAAGCTTTTTGCCTAAGCCAATCAAATCTCCTAAATTAATCTTTTTATCTTCTAAATCTTTGAGGTCATAATGAAATTCATTAAAGTCATACGAAACTGAGGTCGGTTCACGAGTTCCTTCTATTTCAGGAGATGGGAGGACTGCTACCTCAAATTTGTTCGTGTCTGCATTGAGTCTTTGTAATTGAAGGTTAAAGTCAACATATTTTTTATCAGTCATGTACTTCCTTTCTTTTTGCGTTGTGAAATTTTTATTTAGCGGTGGTGATCGCTAGAGTTTTTTTGTGTAAATCACTATCTGTAAATTAATATATAGAATATCATGATAAAAAAATGATAATTTTACTGTTACTTAATATTTTGCTTAATACCACAGCAAATACACTTAAATAATCCAGGAAAATCTTAGAAAACTGCTCGTTATTGACAGAATACATTAACTATTGATACATCTTTGACAATTGATTGCTATATTTATATCTATATGTTACTAAATAAGTTGTTAGATTAAATACTAAGTTGATGTCTTAATTAAGTATAAATAAATAAATATAAATTTATCATAAGCGTATAAACACTTAGAATTTTTTCCAAAACTGGAGCGGTATTAGCATATCTTCTTTTGAAAAGACTGTCAGATGGAATCAATAACATTCGTAGAAACCAAAAAAGATTTAAAAGAATACATAGCATAGAGAATACAATTCTGACTGTTGATGCCAAAATTTATGAAAAACGCTTTAAAAGACTTGTGTTGCGATTTACATATCGAAATAAAAATAAAATTTAAGAAGTAAGGAGACATTTCAAAATGCCAACTTCGGCTACTATTAGTATTCTACTTGTTGCTGTTATACACATTGCTATCTCAATAGTGAAATCAAGTCTTTGGCAGAATCCATCAGTTTACCAAAGACTTGATTTCACTGCTGAGATAGCTACTAAAGTTGCTCCAATTGTACAAAATGTAGGTCTTTATAACAGCTTTATTGCGGCTGGCTTAATTTGGGGAGCTTTTGCTAAAAGCAATTCTTTGAGAATCCGTATCTTTTTTCTGGTGTGTATCATAATTGCTGGTGTTTTTGGTGCATTGACCTTACGATGGACAACTCTTGTACTTCAAACACTTCCTGCATTTATTGCATTGGCTCTTGTCTGGTTAGCACACTCTCGGTTGAAATTCCAAGGTTAATAAATGGCTGTAAATGCCTGACCCATTGAAGACCAACCTGTTTGTAATCAAACTTTCTCCTAGAAAGGGTGTGCTGCTTCAGGGATGCTATGAGGGCAATTGCCTTCTCTAAAATAACCATAACCATCATGTAGCCAAAAACGATGACTGAAACTGTTGCAACCCAATTAAAAGCGATCGCCTTTGAGCGTGATATTGAACGACTCACTGAAGGCTTTACAGGTCGGGAGTGGGTCTTCCAAGAAATTGACCGATGGTTGCAACAGGAAAATGAAAGGTTCTTCATTTTGACTGGAGAACCGGGAGTGGGAAAAAGTGCGATCGCAGCTCACCTCATTCAAACCCGTAAGGACATCGTTGCCTATCACTCGTGTCAAGCCGCAGAATTAGAAACCTTGAAACCGGGACGAATTTTGCGATCGCTTACAGCTCAACTGATGGAAACTTTGCCAGACTACGGTCTAGCGTTGCTCAATACCATTAAGGCAACCTTGGAAGCTGATGTTAAAATCCAGGTTAAGCAAGCGAGTGATAGCAAGATTAGAGAAGTCTACATTGAAAACCTCAATCCAAGCGACCTGGAAAAGGAAGACTTGGAGAATGTACTGGATATTCTGATCCGGGCACCCTTGGCAGCGTTGCCTAATATCTACGACGAGCGTCAGAAGCTAGCTCCAGAACGAGCGATTTTCCTGATTGATGCCCTAGATGTGGCAGTCTCAACCGAAGATGCGGCGCAGGATGATGAAGACATTGTGACATTGCTAGCAACCTTGTTGGAGGATGAAAGTTTGCCCTCCTGGGTTCGATTTATTCTCACCTCCCGTCCAGACCGGAGAGTGTTGCGAGAATTTGAACCCCTCCAATCCTACAAGCTGGAGGAAATGTCCCAGCAGAATCTGGCAGATATTCGGCACTACATTCAGAAACGAGTTGCCGAACCCGCCTTTTACAATCAGCTAGAAGCAGCTCAGATGTCCTGCCAAACTCTGGTGGATGAGTTGACCCAGCTTTCAAAGGGTAACTTTCGCTACGTCCGATTTCTACTCAATGACCTCGAAGCTGGAAAACACTTGTTGAACAATCTACCGATTTTGCCTGAGAGTTTGGCTGAAACTTACGCCAAGGATTTATCAAAGTGGTTTTCTGTCGATGAGTTGATGGAACGATGCCAAGAAATCCTGAAGATATTAGCAAAGGCTCAGGAACCTTTGACTGAAGACCATTTAGTTAGCTTGACCGGAATTCGACCCAGGTTGGTGCGACAAGACTTGTGGGGACTGAGACAGTTTTTGGATATCGGGTGCATTAGGGAAGGCGAGGATACCCATGAAACCTTCGCCATCTTTCATCCCTCGTTGCGAGAGTACTTACTGAATCTGGAGTAAATGAATGGTTTCCTCTGCACTCAATCGTCTGGCTCCTATTGATTTTACCCGCTACATCGAGCGTCTGACCGAACGCTTCACCGGACGAGAATGGCTGTTTGAACAGATTGACGGTTGGTTAAAACAGGGCAATGAGCAGTTCTACCTCCTGACGGGTGAACCAGGCGTTGGCAAGAGTGCGATCGCGGCTAAACTGACCCAAATCCGTAGTGATATAGCCGCCTATCACTTCTGTCGGGCTGGGGATGTAGAAACAGTTAGACCAGGGCGAGTATTGCGATCCCTGGCAGCTCAACTGGGAAAGACTCTGCCTCATTACGGTGAAGCTCTAGCAAAGACGATTGACCCGATTCACCTGCGGATTGATGTCAACATCAACATTGAGTCCCTGAGTAATAGCCAGGTGACGGGCATTTACATTGAGAATCTCAAAGAGAGCGACCCCAGAGACGAACTAGAGATTCTGCTGCGGGCACCACTAGCAGCACTGCCTGACCTCTATGCCGAACATAACGAACCTCTCCCAACGCTGAAAGTACTTCTGATTGACTCGCTGGATGAGGCAGTTACCACGACTGGAAGGGACAACATGGCAACACTGCTGGCAGCCCTGTCTCAAGTAGATAGGCTACCCTCTTGGATTCGGTTTATCCTCACGGCACGTCCAGATTTACGAGTCTTGCAACAGTTTGAGTTGCTGAAACTCTATAAGTTAGAAGAACTGTTGGCGCAGAATTTGCAGGATGTTGAGCGATATGTGGGCGATCGCGTACAGGATTTAGTCCTACAGCCACAGTCAGAATTTCAGGCTCGACTAGAACAGGCTGAGCTTTCTCCTGAAACCTTAGTACGGGAAGTTAAAGAGCTTTCCAAAGGAAACTTTCTGTACACTCGCCTACTGATGGATGGGATTGGTACAGGTGAGCTATCTGTGAAAAACCTGTCTATATTACCCAAAACCCTTAATGAAGTTTATCAACGATTTCTCCGGCATCGCTGCCCCTTCCGCAAGTGGAGCGATCGCTATCAGTCAATTTTAGGAACACTGACTGTTACTCAGGAGGCAGTCAGTCGAGAGAGGTTAGTTAAGTTTACAGGTGTTGATTCTCAGCAAATTCAGGATGCTTTAGGCGTTTTGCAGCAGTTTTTGGACGAAGCAGAGGATGAGCAGGGACAAAAGCGCTACGCGATTTTCCACCAATCGCTGCGAGAGTATTTGCTTGATAGAAAGCATAATCAAGATTTTTGGTGTGATGCGAAGGAACAGCATAACAGCATCATTGATTGCTATGAAAATGAGTCTCAATCTTGGCAGGATTTGAAGGCGATCGATCTGTATGGGCTGCGTTACTTAGCACAGCACTTGGTGAAGAGCAATCAAGTGGATCAATTACATTGGCTATTAAGTCAGGAAAAAGATGGGCGAAATGCTTGGTTTGACGCGAAAGATAATATTGCAGAAACAGCAGGATTTATTGCTGATATAGATTTGGCTTGGGTAAAAGCGGATGAAGGATCTAATTGCGAATTGGGAAGAAGCATTGGACTACAGTGTCGATATGCATTAATTCAGACTTCAATTAGGAAGTTTTCAGACATCCCTACAGAGATGATAGCAGCCTTTGTCAAACATAATTTTTGGAAACCAGCTAAGGCTTTAGCTTATATTCATCAAGTTCCATCTCAGTCAAAGAGAATTGAGAAATTTTTAGCATTGAGCAAGCTACTTCCTGACTTAGATCCATTAAAGTCCCAACTATTACAATATGCGCTACAAACTACCCTAGAGCTGAACGGAGAGAATGCTAGAGAAGAAGCCTTAATGGCGCTGACAGAAAATCTGCCCTTAGAGTTACTACCACAAGTTCTAGAAGCAGCTCTAAACTTTAACTTTGAGAATTTCAATCGTGCCAAGATTTTGACCTTGCTAGCGAGTAAACTGCCTGAAGTTCTCCCAAAAGCTCTAGCAACCGCCCTGCTAATTGAGACAGAGTCTTTTCGGGCTATGGCGCTAAGAGATCTGGCAGCTAAACTAACTCCAGATTTGCTTCCAGAAGCCCTAAAAGCGATTCAAACACTTGATGATGATTCTTCTCGTGCAAAGGTATTAACAGAATTAGTTGCCAAGCTAACTCCAGATTTACTTCCAGAAGCTCTAAAAATAGCGCAAGAAATTCAGCATGGAGAAAGCCGCAGTAAAGTTTTCAAGGCTCTGGTAAGTCAATTTCCTAGATCATTAGAAGTAACCAAAGTCATTCGTCATTTTTCTACTCAGATATCAGCCTTCACAGTGCTGAAAAACAAACTTATAAATTTACCTATCCAGATATTAGATACTCTACTTTCAACCTTAGATTTTGAAGATAATTCCAAGGGCGTAAAAATTCTCGCCAAAGTCCTCGCCATATTAGTAAATAAACTACCCACTATACTCCCCAATGTCTTAGCTAAAGTCTTAGAAGTAGTTCTGCCCCTTCAGGATCAAGAATACTATATCCAACAATATTGGACATTTCGTATTAGTGTACTTACGCTTTTAGCGTTTAAACTACCAGATGAAGTCTCTAACACCCTAGAAACGATCTTAAGCATACAAAATGCAGAGGAACGCTATATGTACCTTGATCTATTAGCAAATAAACTACCTCCAGAGCTACTTGAAAAAACTCTAGAAGTAGTCCGAGGTATTCAAGATGATTCTATTCGTATCTCAATTCTCAGCAGGATTGCAGCTAATCTGCATCCTAACTTATTTCCTACAGCGCTAGAAGCAGCCCAAGCAATTCGGGAAGATTTCAAAAATTACACTTTAGCACTTATTACATTAGGATCTGTTCTACCAGCATTACTTTTTGAAGCTTTGAAAGTGGCTCAATCAATTCAAGATTCTGAGGATCTTGCTTTAGTTCTCACAGTACTAGCAGATAAACTGCCAAAAGAACATCCCAACGCTTTCGAATTAGTTCAAGCAGTTAAGGAAAATTTTGAACCCACTAACCATCTAATCACACATGTGGATAACCCGCTCCTCGAGTTAGTGCCAAAAGCTTTGGATGTTGCTCTATCTATTCAGGATGGGCAGGGTCGTGCTCGAGTTCTGATAGCCCTAGCTGATAAACTTCCCTCCGACCTTCTGCCCAAAGCTTTTGAGTCCGCTTTAGCCATTCAGAATGAGTATGATCGTCGCAATGCTTTAGAGGTTCTAGTTGATAAACTCCCCCCCGACCTGCTGCCCCAAGTTTTGGAGAATGCTCTAGCCACTCAGTATGCTCAAGCCATTCAAGATGAGTTCTTTCAAGCCGACACCCTGATAGCTCTAGCTGAAAAACTCCCCCCCGACCTACTGCCCGAAGCTTTAGAGGTCACTCTAGCCATACAAAGTGAGTTTTATCGCGTCAATGCTTTAAAGGCTCTAGTTAATAGACTCCCCCCCAACTTGCTGCCCAAAGCTCTGGAGGTGGCTCTAGCCATTCAGAATTTGAAGTATTGTGCCAGTGCTCTGACGGCTCTGGCTGATAAACTTCCCAATGTGCTACCCCAAGCTCTGGATGTCACTCTAACTATTCAGGATGAGGGAGATCGTGCTAATGCCCTGATAGTTTTAGCTCATAAACTTCCCCCTGGCTTACTGCCCAAAGCCTTTGAGGCTGTTCTAGCTATTCGGCAGGAAATGGATCGTGCCCGCTCTCTGGAAGCTCTGGCTAATAAACTCCCCCCCGATTTGCTCGTTAAAGCCTTTGAGGCAGCTCTGGCTATGTATTGGCCTCATTTCTACAACAACTTGCTGATGACTCTGGCTGATAAACTCCCCCCCAACTTGCTGCCCAAAGCTTTGGAGACCGCTCTAGCTATTCAGAATGAGGAGTATCGTGCCAATGCTCTGCGGGTTCTGGCTAACAAATTCCCCCTAGATATGATACCCAAAGTATTGGAAACCACTCTAGCCGTACAGAATGAGTATTACCTTGTTGGCACCCTGAAAGCTCTAGCGGATAAACTCTCCCCCAATCTACTGCCCAAAGCCTTTGAAGCAGCTCTAGCTATTCAGGATAAACATTTTCTTAACGACGCCCTGATAGCTCTAGCGGATAAACTCTCCCCCAACCTACTGCCCAAAGCCTTTGAAGCAGCTCTAGCTATTCCATATCAACGCTCTCGTACCAACACCTTAAAAACCCTAGCAGATAAACTCTCCCCCAACCTACTGCCCCAAACTCTGGGGTCTGTTCAAGCCCTGCAGAATGACTACTATCGTGCCCTAGCCCTGACCGTCCTAGCTGATAAAATTCCTGAGGTGCTGCCTCAGGCTCTGGAGGCTACTCTAGCCCTTCAGGATGAAAGTGAGCACGCCTATGTTCTGACCATCCTAGTTGATAAAATCCCTGAGGTGCTGCCTCAGGCTCTGGAGGCTACTCTAGCCCTTCAGGATGAAAGTGAGCGTGCTCTAGCCTTGGAGACTCTGGCTGACAAGCTCTCTCCTAACCAGCTCTCCCAAGCCCTAGAGTCAGCTCTAGCTCTTCAGAATGATTATTATCGTATCCACACCCTGGAGGCTCTGTTTGATAAACTTCCCGCATATCTGATACCCCAAGCCCTGAATACCGCTCTAGCCATTCGGCGTGACGAGCACCGTTTCCTCAGTTCTGAGATCCTGACAGACATATTCGATAGGTTCCCCTCAGACCTACTGCACCAAGCTCTAAAGTTGGCTCAAGTCATTTGGAATGAGCAAGATCGTGGCTACGCCTTGGGGGTTTTGACCCATAGACTTCCCCCACAGCTGATGCCCGAAGCTCTTGAGGCTGCTATCGCCCTAGGGGAGGTTCATCGTGCCTACACGCTTGAGGCTCTAGCTAAAAACCTCCCCCCAGACCTGTTACTTAGGGCTCTGGAGGCTACTATAACCATTCGGAATGAGCTTTATCGTGACCGAGCCCTAAGGGTTTTAGTCGCTCAACTTCCTACATATCTGTTGCCTCAAGCTCTAAAGTTAGTTCAAGCCATTCGGAATGAGCATGATCGTTGCGATGCTCTAAAGGTTCTAGTCTATAAACTCCCTGTAGCCCTATTACCCCTAGCTCTTGAGGTAGCCCTAGCCATTCACCATGAGCTTTATCGTGACGATGCACTAACGACCTTGGTTAATAAATTTCCCCCATATCTACTGCCCCAAGCCCTTAAGGCGGCTCAAACTATTCAGAATACGCAGGATCGTGCTAAGGCTCTCAAAGTCCTATCTGGCTACTTAATTGATTACCCTAATCGCATGTGTCTTTGGAAAACCCTGTTACATTTTCTGTCTCAGCGAACTCGACCTGAATTACTCAGCGACTTAACAGCTCTAGCTCCCGCCATTATAGCTTTTGGGGAAGAAGCTACGGCAGAGACCGCTCTGGCTATGCAAGATGTCTTACGATGGTGGCGTTAGTATAAACCTGAGTCATGGCACGACTATGCTCCCTATCGATCTGAGTATATTCCCAAGATGGAGTTCAGCCGGGAGGTAGAGTCGAGGGGAATGTTGCCATTCCATGTGATAAAAGGGTATTCTCAGACTTGAGGAGTGAAAATCGGTTTATTAGAGAGATAATTCACGGCAAACGACAAGAAAAAAGATATTGGCAGATTACTACAGACGTTGAGAAATTACCTAGTAACACTACTTGGTATGTGATGAGTAACTATCCAGACATTACACCAAGGGATGTAGGCAACTTCTATGGTTTAAGCTAGTGTGGTAAAACTTACTAGAGAAGACGACTCTCTAAATTAGCCAAGTAACCTTTGGGATCTCTGCGAAATCGATATTGTTCAATTCTGGCTTTATGGTGTTTTTTGAGTTGAGAGCGTAATTCGAGCCAAGTATGAATATCAACTTGTGCTAAATCAGATGCGGTAAAAGAATGAAGTTTAGTAGCGATCGCACAGGCAAGTTTGACAGAACCACGAATAACGAGGGATGAGGGGGCAACTTTACGACCAGTACAACGACGTTGATGATGACGTAGCATACCAAAAGCATGTTCTAAGTCATTATTAGTTCTGGGAAAATCTTCAATTTCGTAACAATGAAAAAGTCCAGACCAGTAGCTATGAGTGGTTTTTATAAAGTTATCGATTGCAGTATTCAGCGTACCAGCTTTCTGCTTTTGTTGGGACATTTCTGTTAACAGTTGCTGATAACTTTGTTTGACCCCAGCAGCATTAAGACCTATTTTATTATTGAGAATATCACTAGCTTTATCAACCCACTGATATGCAACCCTCACGGGTGAAAATAAAGATGCAGTCGCAGATAAACCCTTAGCTATCAGGTGTTTTAGGTTGACTAAGGGTGGGGTTAAAGCACTTTTTTTTCCATCCGTTCTAAGCTTTGCTCTATCAACGTCAAATTTTCTTGTAACTTTAATCCAGATGCCTCTAACGGTGGATGACCATCATTGGTTATAGAACTACGCACTGCCGAGCAATAATCTTCAATAATAGTTGCCATTTCCTGAGTTTCATTGGTAATACTACGTTCAATATCTCGTAATCCTCTAACTTTTTTTTTCAATTCCTTTTTTGCATGTCGATCTGCCTCATATATGGGTTTTATTGCTTCTTTCAGGTAATGGTAATGACATAAACCGTGAGCAATTCTAGGTAATGCTAACCTAACAGCTTTGCGAATTGATTGTTGCCCATCACTAACAACTCCATCAATTGGTACATCCAAAGTATTAGTTACTTCTAATAATAACGCCACTAAATCTTCATTTCTTGATGATAATAAGGTTTTAGCTAGTAAGATTTCTCCTGATAAGCAATCTCGAATTACCCATAATACCTCATGTCCAATTTCTGGCTGCATCCCATCAATGGCTAATATCACCCGTCCTTGATTAGCCACTATTGCTTTTAATCTTTTATGGTCTTTTAGCCATAAAGAAAGTAATTCGTCATATCTGTCAATTAGGTGCGTGACCGTTCTTTGACTTATACATATACCCTTTAATTCAAGGTGAGTGTGTATTTGGGGAACACTTCTATGTTCCTGGTATCGTAACGCTCCTATATAAGCAATCACATCCAAACCAAATTCGCTCTGTGGTAGAGCGAGTGACCCTTCTCGCTCTGGTCGATATGCTTTTTTATACCGCAGACATGACTTGTTTCGACATCGACGAATTTTTAGCTGTAGTTCTACTACCCCGCTTAACGTTCTTATATGTCGAGGATTATTGTATTCATTCCACATTGCTTGACCGCACGAAGGGCATTTTTTTTGAACACAATCGAGTACTTCAAACGATGTTGCCTCTGGTTTTAGACTTTTTCTTGCCAAGTTTTCGCACCATTATTTCGCTACAAGGTCAAGATTACAGGATTTTCACTCTCCTCTAGTAAGTTTTGCCACGCTAGGAAAAAGGTATCAACGTTCTATTTTTGACCACTGCCTTGTTTCAACAGATTGCTAGAGATGTTCCGCAAGCTTTTGCAACTTTGAAATATTTACTTTTTGGTGGCGAAACTGTTGATACGAGATGGATTAAGAAGATTCTTCAATCTGGTGTGCCAAAGCACTTAATTCATGTTTATGGACCTACAGAAAATACAACATTTTCCTCTTATTACTGCGTAGAAGAGTTACCATCAGCCACATCTTTACCTATTGGTATCCCCATTACAAACACGCAGATTTCTATATTAGATACCTATTTACAACTAGTGCCTATTGGCGTTAATGGCGAATTATATATCGGTGGGGAGGGGCTAGCGCGAGAATATCTCAATCGCCCTGAACTTACTACTAAACACTTTATTTCTCATCCTTTTAGCAATAATCCCAAAACACGGCTTTATAAAACGGGTGATTTAGCTCGCTATTTACCTGATGGCAATATTGAGTTTTTAGGTCGCATTGACAATCAAGTAAAGATTCGCGGCTTCCGCATTGAGTTGTCAGAGATTGAAGCGGTGTTGAATCAACATCCAGCAGTGAGAGAAACTGTTGTCATTGTGGGTGAAGATGTACCTGATGATAAGTACTTGATAGCTTATATTGTTCCAAATCAGGAACAGATACCGATGCAAGAGGTGCAAAGCTTTGCTTCCTTACTTCGCCAATTCCTGAAAGAAAAGTTACCAGAATACATGATGCCAAGAGCTTATGTGATCCTGGAATATCTACCTCTAACACCTAATGGCAAAGTGGATCGCCGTGCTTTACCCATGCCTGATACAATTTCTTTCAATAATCAAGATTATGTGGCACCGCGATCGCAAGTTGAAGAATTACTTGCCCAAATCTGGGCTAAAGTCTTGGGGAAAGAGCAAGTAGGCATCCACGACAATTTCTTTGAATTAGGTGGTCATTCTCTTTTGGCGACTCAGCTAACTTCCCGTATCCGTGACACCTTCCAAATAGATTTGCCTGTACGCAATTTGTTTGAAGCACCAACTGTTGAACAACTTGCTAGATGTATTGACACAATGTTTTGGACAGCAAAAGGTTTATATAAAGGTGGAGCTATGAGTCAAGAGCGAGAAGACATAGAATTTTAAAGAAAAACACTTGAGTTTGACCAGCCAACGCAAAATGTGCTGATTGCTTCGGCAAACCTTCGGTTTTGTTCCATCAATGCCATGTGTGCGCCTGGTTTTAGCTTCATACCATAGTTATAATCATCCAAGTTTCATTCCCAGGAATGATTTATACAGTCTTAGAAATGTGATAAAAATGCTGGGTTAGGTAATAAGCAGTGCAGCTTGGCAAAAAGAACTATCCAGTTAAAAAATGTTAAAAGGCTTATGACACAAGCAATATTCTTACAGCATAGCTGCCTACTAACTTCTAATAAATAACAATAATTGCGAAGGGGTTTAATTTTGAATACGGTTGAGTTTTTAACTTATCTTCGCAGCTTAAATATTCAAGTTTTTATTGATGGTGAAAAGTTTCGCGCTAACGCTCCTGATGGAATTCTTACACCAGAACTGCGTGCAGAAATTCAAGAGCGGAAAGCAGAAATTATTGAATTTTTAGAAGCATCTAATCGTACTAACAACCACAGTTTTAGACCTCTCGCACCTATTTCGCGCTCAGGAAATCTTCCCCTCTCCTTTGCTCAACAACGGCTGTGGTTTCTTGACCAATTAATCCCTAATAATCCTTTCTATAACATTCCACTAGCACTACATTTAACAGGTTCGCTCAAATTAGCCGCGCTAGAGCAAACTTTTAACGAAATCGTGCAACGACATGAAGCTTTACGCACCACTATTGTCGTACAGAAAGGGCAACCAGTTCAGGTAATTAATCCTACCCTAACAATACCTTTACCAATAATAGATTTACGGCAACTGCCACAAGCTGAACGAGAAATACAAGCACGACGACTCACTACACAAGAAGCTCAACGTCCTTTCAATTTATCAACTGATTCGTTGCTGCAAGTAAAACTGCTGTGGTTGGATGAGACAGAATACATCTTGCTGCTAACCATGCACCACATTGTCTCCGATGGTTGGTCTATTGGGGTGCTGATTCAAGAGATAGCAGCACTCTACACAGCCTTTGCCAGCAATCAGCCTTCTCCTCTACCGAAAGTTACAATCCAATATGCAGACTTTGCATACTGGCAACGCCAATGGTTGCAAGGGGAAGTATTAAAAAAGCAACTGAGTTACTGGCAAAAGCAATTAGACGGCATTTCGATGCTAAACCTGCCAACCGACAGACCAAGATTAGCTGTTCAAACTTATCAGGGTGCAAGACAACCTCTGCAATTATCAAAAAGTTTGAGCAAATCACTTTTAGCTCTCGGACAACAAGAAGGGGTAACTTTATTCATAACCCTACTAGCAGCATTCCAAGTTTTACTTTACCGCTACACACAACAAGAAGATATTGCTATTGGTTCACCTATTGCCAATCGCAACAGTAGTGAAATTGAGGGATTAATTGGTTTCTTTGTCAATAGCTTAGTACTGCGTACCGACCTATCAGGAAGCCCAACTTTTCGGGAACTATTGAGTCGAGTTAAAGAGGTAGCTTTAGGAGCATACAGCCATCAAGATTTACCTTTTGAAAAACTCGTAGAGGAACTGCATCCAGAGCGTAATTTGAATCAAAATCCGCTCTTTCAAGTTGTTTTTGCGCTCCAAAATGCGCCGATGACAGCCTTAGAATTACCTAGTTTAACTTTAAGCCCGCTACCATTTGAAACGGAAACAACGCGCTTTGATTTGGAGTTCCACTTGTGGGAGCCAAATACTCAAAATGGGTTATGGGCAGATAGCTCAGAAGGAATTAGTGGTTTTGTAATTTATAGCACTGATTTATTCGATGACGTTACTATCACCAGGATGCTAGGGCACTTCCAAATATTACTGGAGGGTATAGTTGCAAATCCAGAAGACCGAATTGCACATTTACCACTTTTAACTGAATCTGAGCTACATCAATTGTTAGTTGAATGGAACAATACCCAGGTAGTTTATCCTCAAGATAAGTGTATTCATCAGTTAATTGAGAGCGTAGCAGAGCAGAATGGTGAGGCAACTGCGCTAGTATTTGGCGATGAGCAACTTAGCTATAAAGAATTAAATATACGCAGTAACCAACTTGCACATTATCTAAAAAAATTAGGGATTAAAACCGAAGTTTTAGTAGGACTATGTGTAGAACGCTCTTTTGATATGGTAATCGGGATGTTGGGCATCCTGAAAGCAGGTGGAGCTTATGTACCTTTAGA